>NZ_JARWLA010000016.1:0-154338 GCF_047445805.1 Rhizobium sp. BR 314
CATGAGGTCGAAGCCCTTGTTGATGTCTTCGAGCGGCATGGTGTGGGTGATCATCGGATCGATCTGGATCTTGCCTTCCATGTACCAGTCGACGATCTTTGGAACATCGGTGCGGCCACGGGCGCCGCCRAAGGCCGTGCCCATCCACGAGCGGCCCGTCACCARCTGGAACGGACGCGTCGARATCTCCTGGCCGGCGCCGGCAACGCCGATGACSACMGACTTGCCCCAGCCGCGATGGCTGGCTTCCAGCGCCTGGCGCATCACCTTGGTGTTGCCGGTGCAGTCGAAAGTGTAGTCGGCGCCGCCGATCTGGTCGGCKCCGCGCTTGGTCATGTTGACGAGGTAGGGCACGATGTCGTCGCCGACWTCCTTCGGATTGACGAAATGCGTCATGCCGAAGCGYTCRCCCCAGGCCTTCTTGTCATTGTTGAGGTCGACACCGATGATCATGTCGGCGCCGGCAAGCTTGAGGCCCTGGATGACATTGAGGCCGATACCGCCGAGACCGAAGACGATCGCGGTTGCGCCCATCTCCACCTTGGCGGTGTTGATGACCGCACCGATGCCGGTGGTCACGCCGCAGCCGATATAGCAGATCTTGTCGAAGGGAGCRTCGGGATTGACCTTGGCRACGGCAATCTCCGGCAGCACGGTATAATTGGCGAAGGTCGAGCAGCCCATATAGTGATGGATCTTGTCCTTGCCGATCGAGAAGCGCGAGGTGCCATCCGGCATCAGGCCCTGGCCCTGGGTCGAGCGGATTGCCGTGCAGAGGTTGGTCTTGCGGGAAAGGCATGAGGGGCATTCGCGGCATTCGGGCGTATAGAGCGGAATGACGTGGTCGCCCTTCCTGACCGAGGTCACGCCCGGACCGACATCGACGACGATGCCTGCACCTTCATGACCGAGGATGGCGGGAAACAGACCTTCCGGATCGGCACCCGATAGGGTGAAATCATCGGTGTGGCAGATACCGGTCGCCTTGACCTCGATCAGCACTTCGCCGGCGCGCGGTCCCTCAAGCTGAACCGTCATCACCTCAAGCGGCTTACCGGCCTGCACCGCGACTGCTGCTCTTACGTCCATGGAAACTCCTCCAGAATCAATAGTCTATCCGTGATATCTCGTTTGATTTGTTAGCTGGCAGTTCTTGCCCACAAATCAAGTATTTCCTGCCTCATGAGGAGGGACTCCTCCCAACGGTCGGTGCTGTCTTCACCGTCCCTTCCGGTGATGGCATAGGGCTTCGGTCCCAGCTCACAGGTGAAGGCAAGCGTTGCGTCCCTATCGGCCCGCTTGCGCCAGCTCCTGAAACCATAGTCCCACCAGCCAAGGAAAAGATCGAGCCAGGGTCTGTGATGCGGGAAAGAGATTTCGATCTGAACCTGTTCGCGTGAGGCAACGCGGCCATGAAAGGCCCAGGAACTATCCAGGATCCGATGAATAAGCGCATGGTTCTCCTCGGATACAGGCCAGGAAAACTCCCGCCCGACGAGGAAATGCGAGATATCGCCGAGTAGCCGCAGGTTCGGCAGCCGGTCGAGCAGATCGAGCGTGAAGAACAGGTCGGTCGTCATCCGGTCGCGGTGGGTCTCGATCCAGACATCGATGCCGGCCTCTTCCGCCAGCCGCTGCCATCCGTCCAGCAGGGGGATGCAATCTTCCAGCCGACGCAGTCGCACGTCAGGCTGCAGGCAGATGTGATGAACATTGAATTCAGCAGCGACTTCCAGCGCCGGCTTCAGATCGTCAACGGTCTTGGGGAAACACTGCCCCTCCGCCTGCAAACCGTGCTGTTTCAGCAGGCCTGCAATACGGGCAACGACATCGCGGTCATACCAATGGGTGCTGATCCCATCGAATCCGGCAGTAGCAATCTTTTCGATACTCTCCTCCAGAGAGAGCTCTGGATAACGCGCGCTGCGTCGCTCCATGGACCAAAGCGACTGGAATATGAGCAAATTCTGCATAATTCCTCCCGTAGCAGTAGGCTGCTCAGATCACGAATTCCAAGTGTTTGCCAGCCGATGCGGTGATGGGTTTTGATCATCGGTGCGTTTCATTGCAAAGCGGATGTATTCGCCCGATCACGGGCCGCCGGCATGATGGTTTTTCATCAAAATACTCTCGGACGCCGACCAGCTCCATCGGTAACTCTTTCCTAGCGGTCACTCGGGCCGTCGTTTCCTGGGAGGAGAACATGTTGAAGTTTTTGAGCGCCAGCGCGCTCGCGCTCGTGCTGTCATCGCAAGCCCAAGCCGCCGATCGGATCGGTGTCTCGATGGGCTACCTGACAACCAATTTCCAAACCTTGATCGCCAATGGGATGCAGGACTACGGCAAGACCAAGGGCCTCGACCTGCAGGTGGTCGACGCCGCCAACGACGTCAACAAGCAGCTAGATCAGGTGCGCAATTTCGCGGCCGGCGGTGTGTCGGCCATCATTGTCGATCCGGTGGATTCTGACGGAACGCTGGCGATGAGCAAGATTGCGGCGGATGCCGGAATTCCGCTGATCTACGTCAACATCCAACCGACGGACCTGACGACGCTTGCACAGAAGCAGGCCTTCGTCGGATCGAATGAAACCGAATCCGGCACTCTGCAGACGAAGGAAGTCTGTCGCATGCTCGGCGGCAAGGGTGACGTCGTCGTCATGGTCGGCGATCTCAGCAGTCAGGCGGCACGCCAGCGGACGCAGGACGTTCATGACGTCCTGAAATCGAGCGACTGCAGCGGCATCAAGGTCGTGCGCGAGCAGGTGGGCAATTGGAGCCGGGTCGATGGCGCAGATCTGGTCTCGAACTGGCTGACGTCAGGGCTGACCTTCGATGCGGTTATAGCCAACAATGAGGAAATGGCGCTCGGCGCGATCTCCGCGATCAAGAATGCAGGTGGCTCCACCGACAAGACCATCGTTGCAGGCATCGACGCGACGCCCGACGCGCTACAGGCGATGAAATCAGGCGACCTCAAAGTCACGGTGTTCCAGGACGCGAAGGCACAGGGCCGCGGTGCCGTCGATACCGCACTCAAGGCGATCAAGGGCGAGCAGATCGACCGGGAAGTGTGGATCCCCTTCAACCTGGTCACAAAGGAAAACATGGTTCAATTCGAGAGCCTGAACTGACGAGACGAGCATCGGCAACGAGGAGCGCAGCTGCCGGTGCCAGGGAAGGAGGAGCCATGGGGTTCCCCTTCCCATCCCCATTGAGGCGCTTCGAACTTCTCATCGCCGTGAGCAAATTTCATCAAATCAATGCTGTCGTTTCCAGTCGACACCGCTGACACTGACTGCATCGTTTCATTCACCGGGAGGCACATTATGGACGACACGCTCTACGGCACGCGCGACAAACGCGGTGACTGGAAGCCAAAGAAGCTTTTGCAATACCCGCCCGTCTTCATCTGGCCAGCCAAACCGATCGCATTCCTGAAATGGTTCTTCGGATACCCCGGTTATCTGATGCCATGGAATGTCATCTATGCCGTCGTCGCAACGCTACTGTGGCTTTATGCGACCCCCTCCATGGAAACCATGAGGTCGCTGGCGCCGGGCTGGATCGCCTATCTGCTCGCGCGCAATGCCGCTCTGGTCTTCGTGTTTTTCGGCGCCTTCCACCTGCGTCTCTACATGCAGAAGAAGCAAGGCACGAGCTTCAAATACAATAGCAAATGGCCATCGAAGGATAATTCGGCGTTTCTGTTCGGCAACCAGACCACCGACAATGTGATCTGGACCTTTGCAAGCGCCGTGCCTTTCTGGACGACCTTCGAGGTGCTGACCCTCTGGACCTTTGCCAATGGCATCATTCCCTATGTGGATTTTGCCGAACACCCGATCTATTGCGCGATCATCATGCTGCTGATCCCGGCCTTCCGCGATCTGCACTTCTACCTCGTGCATCGTCTGATCCACTGGCCGCCGCTCTACCATGCGGTCCACAAGCTGCATCATAACAACGTCAATCCAGGTCCATGGTCAGGTCTGGCCATGCACCCGGTCGAGCATCTCCTGTATTTCTCGGGCGTTCTCATTCATTGGATCGTGCCGTCCAATCCGATCCATGCGCTGTTCCATCTGACCCATGCCGCGCTGGCGCCGGCGCCGGGCCATGCCGGCTTCGATAAGATCGTCATCGGTGAAGAAGCCGGGATCGATACCTATGCGTATGACCACTATCTCCATCACAAGTTCTTCGAATGCAACTATGCAGACGGTGTCATTCCGCTCGACCAGTGGTTCGGCACCTTTCACGATGGTTCGAAGGAAGCGGAGGATCGGATGAACAAGCGCTTCATGGAGCGCGCCAAGAAATATGCCGAGAAACAAGCGCGCCGCTCCGGCACGGCGGGCTAGAGCAGAGCAAGATCAGAGCCGGCCGGATCACGCCGCCGGCATAATGATCTCACGCGCTTGCCGAAGTCATATTGCGCTCCATATGCGCCATTTTAGCTCTCCCCCGCAACCGGCCTCACCGGCCGTCGATGGCGGGAAATGCCGGGGCCTGCGGCCCTCCTTCGCAGGCTCCGGCCTTGTCATTTCCGCTTTATCACCGAAGGGTGACAATCTACGTTCCTATATTCTCCGCCGTATATGTCAGGAACGGCACCGGATCCTGGCTGACCGGCACATCAATGATCCCCATTCGCGACAGAATAGTATCCAGCGCCCGCCTTGCCTGTGTCTCGGGTGCTTGATCGAGCACGAGCGTCATGAGCCCCGACGATATGAAGCGGCGGGTTTCATCATTGAGCTCATGCCCTATCCACACGCATTCACCCCTTCTCTGCTCGTGAAAGCGTTGAAGTACCGAGCCGACACCGAGATTGGCCCCGCCGGCGTTGTAGACGCCGACAATATCGGGGCAACGTCGCAGCGCCTGTGCCAGCAACTCGGCGGATTGCACGTCATCATCACGACCGAACACCACCTCTGAAAACATCAATTTTGAGCGGCCCTCGGCGCCGAGATAATCGGAAAAGCCGCGGATACGCTCCCTGTGGATCTGATAGGCCCAACTATGGCAGACGGCGATGATGCTACCGGTAACGTGTTGGAGCATGCGCGAGATATAGAATCCAGCGGTTCGGCCCGCGGCATAATTGTCTATACCGACGAACACGTCGTCCCTGCCGGTGAGATAGGACACGATCTGCACCACTTCGACACCGGCTGCCCGAGCCTTGCGCAGGCTCTCGCGAATTGCCGGGTGATCGACGGCGGCAACAATCAGACCATGCCGGCGAATGCTGCTGTTGGCCACATGCGCCGCAAACTTCTCGGGATCGTTCTCTTCCACGAAGGTCCGGTTGACGGTGATCGAGCTGTCCAGCGAGGCGGCAATCCGCTCGAAGGCCCGATTGAGCCTGCTGAAGAATGGCGACTCCGGCCTGACCAGGATGACCTCAATGCGGATCGTGCCGCGATAGAGACTTGGAATGTTCCCCTTGTAGCCCAGCCGCTTGGCGGCCAGCACCACTTTCTCCGCCGTCTGCGGCTTCACGCTGCCGCGTTCATTCAGAACGCGTTCCACGGTCGCAAGGCCGACACCTGCGGCTGCAGCAATGTCAACGAGACGTGCCTTCTTCATTCCGCTCCTCCTTGAGGAAAAATGATCATAATCAGCGTGGAATGTGAAGGGCAATCTCGCGCATGCTTGAAAACCAGTCGGGGAGAGAAAACGAAGCGCGATCAAGGCGCAACGTCGATTTTTTCAACATCTGACAATGGCTTTGACGGCTTTGGCCAAATGTAGTGGGAGGAAGAAATGACCAACTGGGTTGACGCGTGCAGTGCCGATGAAATCGATCAGGAAGATGTCGTCCGCTTCGACCACGCCGGGCGAACTTTTGCGATTTATCGTAGCCCTGACGACGAGTATTTCGCCACCGATGGCCTTTGCACCCACGAAAAGATCCATTTAGCCGATGGGCTCGTCATGGATGACACCATCGAATGTCCAAAGCACAATGGTCGCTTCAGCTACAAGACGGGCGAGGCGCGGGGCGCGCCGGTCTGCATCAATCTGAAAACTTATCCGGTCAAGGTGGAGGGCGATCGCGTCATGATCGGGATCGGAGCATGAGTAGCGAGCCCGGGATCATCATCGTCGGCGCCGGCGAGTGCGGCGCACGCGCGGCTTTAAGCCTGCGCGAAGGAAGCTACCTGCATCCCGTCACCATCATCGGCGAGGAGGTTCACCTGCCCTATGAGCGACCGCCACTTTCCAAAAAGATCCTGCTTGATGAAGCAGAACCTCAATCTCCAGCCGTGCTCGACGAGCTCGCGCTCCAGGAGCGGAATATCCGACATATTAGCGGAGCAACGGCGACGGCTGTCGACACTTCTGCAAAGCAACTGATCCTTTCGGATGGCCGGGCATTGCTTTACAGCAAATTGCTGCTGACGACGGGCGCAACGCCAAGGCGATTGCCGAACGTTCCAACCAGCAGCCGGATCGTTTACCTGCGGACGATCGACGACGCGCTTGCGCTGCGTCCCTGGATCCGCGCCGATATGCATGTCGCCGTGCTCGGCGGCGGCTTCATCGGGCTGGAGGTCGCCGCTTCGGCGCGCAGTCGCGGTGCCAAGGCAACGATCATCGAGGCGCAGGAGCGCATTCTCAAACGCGGTGTACCCGAGCCGATCGCCGAAACAATGGCGTCTCTGCATCGCCGCAACGGCGTCACGATCCAATGCGGCGTGAGCGTCCTCGATATTGAAGCGGACGAGCAACGCGTCGCCATTTCTCTGTCCGACAGAGAAATGATCACGGCAGATGTACTGGTCGTGGGGATCGGCGCGCAGCCCCGCATCGAGCTCGCCGTTCAGGCAGGGATTGCCGTCGATAATGGCATTACCGTCAACGAACGCCTGGAGACGTCGGTTGCAGATATCTATGCCGCCGGCGACTGCTGCTCCTTTCCACATCCCCTTTATGGCGGCCGTCGGCTGCGTCTGGAGGCGTGGCGCAACGCGCAGGATCAAGGCATTCTTGCCGCCGCCAATCTCTTAGGCGCCAACCGCACCCACGAGGCCGTCCCCTATTTCTGGTCGGATCAGTTCGATCATACGCTCCAGATCGCCGGCCTAGCCGATGAGGGCAGCTCCGTTGTTCGTAGAGATCTTGGCGAGGGCGCCTTCATCCTGTTTCATCTCGACGGCGAGCAACGGCTGGTCGCAGCAAGTGGCGTCGGGCCTGGCAACAGGGTCGCCAAGGATATCAAGTTGAGCGAGATGCTGATTGCCAAGCGCCTCATTTTGCCTATCGAGGCGTTGGCTGGGGGCGCGAACCTCAAGTCCTTGCTGCCGCGAGCAGCATAGGGCATCCAGCGATAAGGTCAGCGCCCTACCCTTGCGTCATGCAGAACCGCTTCTTTTTCCGCGCTGCGACCGCTGATCGCCCACCCTATATAGAAGCGCTCTTCGACGATTACTCCGGCGGCAGAAACTGTCGCTGCGCCTACTGGTATCTTCCGATACGCCGACTACAAGGCGGGATCGGGCAAGGGAAATCACGACTGGTTCCGAAATCTACTCCATCAACCGCGCCCGCCGGGTGTTGTCGCCTATCAGGAGGGCGAACCGGCTGGATGGTGCGATGTCGCGTCACGTGCAGCATTCGAACGTCTGCGCCGTTCCAAGCCTTTTGCTCCCATCGATGACAGAGTGGTGTGGTCGATCAATTGCTTCATCGTGCGCAAATCATTCCGACGGCAGGGGCTCTCGCGCCTGCTGCTGAAACATGCCGTCGAGTTTGCAATAGCTCAGGGGGCCGAATGTTTCGAGACATAACCCGTCGATCCGTCCATTGCATCAAAATCAAGCGAACTTTATCAGGGGACGCTATAGATGTTCCCCGATGCCGGCTTCGTAGAAGTTGCAAGGCGGCTGCCTTCAAGGCCAGTTGTACGCTTAGAATACCGCTGAACACGTCGACTGGAGATCTGAGGCAGTAGCTCTGCGACGAAGCATTGTAAACCGGCGGCTGGGTTGGAGCCCGATAGGGCCGCATGCGTGAACGATCTGTCCGCAGACAATGTTGCATCGAGCACCAGATAAACCTGGCACTCGATGCCGTGGAAGCCGTTCAATTGGCAGGCGATTTGGTCAGTGACGACAGCTTTGCCACCATTCGCGAAGCGGCGCTCAGTTGGCCAGAAGCACTTCAGCTATCAAAAGTCCTCCCAGGCCGGGCTTGCTGCTGCCGAGGTTTTTCCGAAGGCAGAGCGAAGTCTCTCGCCTAATGCCCTTTGGCCGGAAAGCTCTGACCCCGGATGTGGGATCGCGGCTGGTCGAGCCGTGCCGGCGGTCATGTCGGCTGTTCTGCGTGGCGAACCGCTTATCGAAACCACTCTTCCCGCGTCCAGTTTGAATTGCCCAAGCCTTGCCGACAGCGAGGAAACTTCGCTGGCGAGCGTGTGCGTTGCCGCATTGGATTCCTCGACCATTGCAGCATTCTTCTGCGTCGCCTGATCCATCTGGTTGACCGCCGTATTGATCTCCTGAAGGCCCGTCGACTGTTCCCGGGCCGATTGCACGATCGCCTGAACGTTGCGATCGATCAGTTGAACCTCCTGAACCATAGCCCGCAGCGCCTCTCCGGTCTGGCCAACCAAGCTGACGCCTCTCTTGACCTGATCTCCGGACGAATGAATGAGAGCCTTGATTTCCTTGGCAGCGGTTGCGGAGCGCTGCGCCAACTCGCGGACCTCTTGGGCGACGACCGCAAAACCCTTGCCGGCCTCCCCCGCGCGGGCCGCTTCAACACCGGCATTGAGAGCGAGCAGGTTCGTCTGAAACGCGATATCGTCGATCACACCGATGATGTTGGAAATCGACTGGGAAGACTGTTCGATGCCGTTCATGGCTTCGACGGCACTGTGAACGATCTCGCCCGACTGCTCGGCATTGCCTTTCGTACGGCTGACCAACGCTGCCGCCTCTTCTGCGCGTGTCGTCGAATCCTTGATGGAGGTGGTGATCTGCTCAAGTGCTGCCGCCGTTTCCTCGACGGAGGCGGCCTGCTGCTCGGTACGTCTCGCAAGATCGTCCGCGCCGGTGCGGATTTCCTCCGAGCCGGATTGGATGACGGACGCATTCTCCGAGAAGGAGACCAAGGCAGCTTGAAGTTTTTCAACGGAGGTATTGAAATTACCGCGTATTTCGTCGAGAGCCGAAGTGAATGGTTGGTCGAGCCGCACCGTCATATTTCCATCTGAAAGCTGGACCAGCCCTGCAGCAAGCTCGCTGACGGCGAACTTCACTTCCGCTTCCTGAGCATTGTTGATGCGGGCACGCTCGGCACGCTCGGCTTCCTGCGTGGCACGGCTTGCTTCCGCCTCGGTCTCCAGGCGCACCTTGTCGCGGTTGCTTTCCAGCAGGATGTACAGCGAGCGCGACAAGTCGCCGATTTCGTCGCGTCTCTCTCGGTCCTTGAGTACAACGTCGAGATCCCCATTGGCGATACGATCTGTTTCGCCGATGACGTTCTCTATCCTGCGAACGAACCTGCGAGCGATCAGCCAGCCAGCAAGTCCCAGAAGAATGGCCGCGATCGAGGTAACTGCGATCGCATTCCTCACGACGCTATTGACCTGGGCGAAGACCGTGGCTTTAGGAACGACCACGATCGCGTACCACGAGGTGGTGTCGGTTAGTTTTACCGGTTCGGCGATGGCGAAATAAGTCCCGCCGTCAGCGCCGGTGATTTCGCGCTCAGTGCCGGGATTGGCAATCAGTTGATCCCAACCCGCGGTCTCTGCACCCCCATCCTTGATGTTCTTTCCGATAAGTGCCGCGTCAGGATGGCTGATCATCCCGCCTGCGCCGGTAACAAGGCTCATGAAGCCCGTTCCCATCGGTCGAATGGCGGAAATGGCTTTCTGGGCATCGTCCAGAGCCATATCCAGACCGGTGACCCCCACCGGCTTCCCATCGATCATGATCGGCTTGGCGATCGAGGTCATCAGCACTTGCTTACCGTCGATCGCATAGGAATAAGGCTCGATAATCACGGTCTTCCGCTGATTGAACGGAAGCTGGTAATAGTCGCCGGCGCCCGCGACGGTGTAGTCGACAAGCGGGACGTTGGTGACTTTGCCGCCGCTGCGGACCCAATAAGGAATGTAGCGGCCGGTGGCATCATTGCCGTCCTTGCCCGCGAAGTCCTTGTCCTTGCCATCGAAGGCATTCGGCTCCCAGCCCGTCCAGACGCCGAGAGCGCCCGGATTGCCGTCAAGCAAGCTCTTCAGGATTGCGTCCGCAGTCGTCCGGCTCGCATCATTGGAGATCCGCATGGTGGACAGCACCGTCTCAAGCGAATTGACGACGGCGATTGCGGCTCCAAGCGTCTTTTCCGATCCCGCTGCGGTCGTGCTGGCGATCTGCTGCATCTGGCTGAGGCTGGACTGGCGAATATTGGTGTAAGCGGAATCAATTAGGATCGCGGAAGCTGCCACCGTTGCGACCACGCCGCATGCAGCGACTGAAAAAATATTGCGGCTAGTTGCAGATTTCAAAATCATATCACCACCTTATCGGGTGGCGTTGCGATCACTCGGCGCGCCCCCACGTGCCTTTGAAAGTAACAATATTCCGCAAGCGGAAGACAACAACCAGAACCGCTCGCTCATGGGAAAACTAGATGTTCTTGATTAAAAATGCGTGTATCGAAATATCTCCCAAGCCGCGCGCCTCACCATAACTTCTGGTCCCCAAGAAATTCCGGCAATCATTTGCGGAGAATTCATGTTTTGAAGGGATAGAAGCTAAAACGGCATGTATTGCACCGCACAATTTGCGAAAAACATTGCAATTCAAGCGCCGGGGTCGAACCTGCCGGCGCACGTCGCATGGCGCCAACTATCAAGCCATCTGCAATGGAATGTCGCGCGACGGGATGATCATGCACGGGATCAGCAAGCCGCCGGCAAAAGACCTCCGGATCAAGCAAATTTGTCTTGAGTATCAAAGCGTCTCCATGGCAGTGAGCGGCGGCAAATTTCGGGAGTATCCATTTTATGAAACTGTTCTACAAAGCCGGCGCCTGCTCGCTCGCACCGCATATCGTCGCGCGGGAAGCCGCCATCGATCTTGACGTTATCCAAGTCGATCTCGCCACCAAGAAGACGGAGCAAGGCGAAGACTATCTCGCCACCAATCCGAACGGCTACGTGCCGGCTCTTGTGCTGGACGGAGGCGAGTTGCTGACTGAGTCGCAGATACTCGTGCAGTATCTGGCCGACCTGAAACCCGAGAGTGGCCTGATGCCGAAAGCCGGTGAGATGGACCGCTACCGGGCGCAGCGCTGGCTGGCTTTCATTTCGAGTGAACTCCACAAGACATACGGCCCGCTCTTCCGGCCCGATACGCCCGACGCGACCAAGGACACAAACCGCGCACATCTCGCAAAGCGCCTCGGCTATGTCGATGCCAGCCTCGAAGGAAAGCCCTACCTGCTCGGCGATCACTTCACCGCCCCCGACGCCTATTTGTGGACGGTGCTGGGCTGGTCCGGCCGCGTTGGCGTAGACCTGTCCGCCTACAAGAACATCAATCGCTTTATCGAAACGGTCGCAAGCCGTCCGGGAGTGCAGGCCGCCCTGAAAGCCGAGGGGCTGATCTGACGAACCGTGGAAGCTTGTTTGTCAGGCTTCCCTTCAGGCTCGGCACCTAACACACAAGGAAGCCCGCCTCCAAAGGCGGGCTTCACGTCAGCTCCTATCCCGCAGGCGTCCGGGTTTTCCCGCAGCAATCCGCGCTCAATATCTGCGCAGCGATCACTTCTATCGTCATTACAACTGCTTGCGAACTTTGCCCACGGTCAGCCGGCCGGCGCTGCCATCGGACAGCTTTACAATTCCCCAGGCAGACATCAGATCTGCTGCCCTTGTGACCTCGACCCGCCCGGTGCGGCCGTCTGAACATTTAACCGGAAGAGTGATCTTTGGGCGCCGGTCCCTTAGATCGTAGCTGCCGGAGCATTTCACTGAACGCCGCGACGACTGGACCGAAAAACGCCCGTCGCTGCCGGATGCGATGGTCGTTCCCTTGAATATCTCCCCTGAGTCCATTTTGGCGCTCGCGGGAAGAACGATGTCACCGCTTTTCTCGCTTTGTGGCCTCACTGGGCTAGAACCCACAGTTCGCAGCGCCCGCGCAATGCTCGGCGCCAACCCGCCCCCGCCCATGAACCTTGCATAGTCATCATAGGAAATGGCGCCTCGCGCATAGGCGGTCAGTATTCGGCGGCAAAATTCACGACGAACACTCGCCTCGGGCACGCGCAAAAGCTTCGCCAGCTTCTCCTGCACATCCGGCTTGATAGCCCCGTGACTGCATTCTTCTATGTTCCAGTTGAGGGCCGCCGGGTCGCTCAAACTGTTTCTGTCATAGTCGTAGGTGCTCTTGCTGGCGACTACCGATTGAGCTTTTACGGCCAAAGGAAGAGCCATCATTGCAATGGCCGCCGCGATTATAAGTCTCTTCATTCCACCCCCCCGCTTGTCATCCCGAGATGGTGAACTGCTCCGTGCGGATTGGGAAGCACGCTCGCCGAAAAGTTGAAAGAGAGACGGGGATATCCACCGCTTATGGAACTTAGCCTTTAACGTTGTCGCCCGGCCCGGCGACAGGAGCGCCTGCTCAGCCGTCCAACTAGACAGAGCTTCAAAATCCGAGCGTGCGGAACCAACCGCACTTTTTGACGTGCGCGCATGAAAAGTGCCGTATATCCAGACGGGCAATGGCTTACGCAATGCCGCCCTATACGCTTCGCCGAGGAGGTTATAAAAGTACCTCCGCGCAACGGCTGAAGCCGACAAGAGCCCCTGGAAAGGCCAAAAGATGATCGATCTCTTTGCTGTTCGGGCCGATACGCCCGGCGTCGAACATGGCATCCACCTGAATAACGCGGGCGCCGCGTTGATGCCGCGGCCCGTCCTGGACGCCATGACAGGCCATTTGCGGCGCGAAGCCGAAATCGGCGGATACGAGGCAGCGGGCGAAGCGCAGCAGGCCCTGGATGGCGTCTATGCGAGCGTTGCGAATTTGCTCGGCGCTCGACCGGAGGAGATCGCCCTGACGGAAAATGCCACGGTGGCATGGCAAATGGCGTTCTACTCCTTCACCTTCAAGCCGGGAGATCGGATCCTCACGGCGCGTGCGGAATATGCGGCCAACTATGTGGCATTCCTGCATGCAGCAAAAACGCACGGCGTGACGATCGACGTCGTGCCAAACGACCATAACGGCGTTCTTGATCCCGAAGCACTGGAAAGCATGATCGATGATCGTGTTCGTCTGATCGCGCTGACCTGGGTTCCGACGAATGGCGGCCTGATCAATCCAGCTGCGGAAGTCGGCGACATCGCACGCCGCCATGGTGTGCCCTATCTGCTCGACGCCTGCCAGGCGGTGGGGCAAATGCCGGTTAATGTCCAGCAACTCGGCTGTGACATGCTGACGGCTCCAGGTCGCAAATTTCTTCGCGGACCGCGCGGCACCGGATTCCTTTATGTCAGGCAATCATTGCTCGAGCACCTGCATCCGCCGGTGATCGACCACTTTGCCGCGCCCTGGGTCGAACCCGACCGGTACGAGCTACGCGCCGACGCAAGGCGTTTCGAGACCTGGGAGAACAACTATGCGGCGCGACTGGGCCTCGGCGTTGCGATCGACTATGCACTTTCCCTGGGGCTGGAACAGATAGAGGCGCGTTGCCAGTCGCTCGGCACGCTCTTGCGCGCAGAATTGAGTCGATTGCCGGGGGTTCACCTATATGACCTCGGGCCAACACCCGCGGCGATCATATCTCTTTCCATAGACGGCCATGAGGCCGAAACCGTCAGGAACATTCTTGCCGAGGCTGGAATTCATGTCAGCATATCAAAGGCTTCAAGCACATTGTTGGATGCGAGGGCTCGCGCCCTGCCGACGTTGATCCGGGCTTCACCCCACTATTACAACACCGAGGAGGAGATCCTCGCGCTTGTCGAACGTTGCCGCCGGCTAACCATTTAGACCAAGCATCAGCGTTTCAGTTGGCATGCAAAAACGGCAATTTGAGGTGGCTTCGGGCCTTCCGGATTTCACTTTCCGTCCGGCGAATTCAAAAACACAACCTTCACGCCATCAGTTGGCGATAAAAACACCGCCTAGCGTGTGAAAATGGGACAAATCGTAAGATTCTCCATCCATTTAAATCACTCACACTTCAACAATCATTGCTAAATGAACGTCTCGTAATATATTCGTTTAAAGCGGTTGCCACGTTCTGGTAATTTGCGACCGCGCCCGTACGCTGAATGAGGTTGCGTTGTCGACGCGTAAGCTCCTATGCGAGCGGGCCGGTTCAAACTGGACAGCGGCCAGATTTTGCTGGGCCGGCTTGGGAGGGCGAGGCCATATGCCGGAAAACCGAGTGGACCGGTCGCAGCGAATTCCACACGAATCTAAATCTGCCAACCGTTTCGAGGCGGCGGTTTCACTTTGGGATCTCGATCTCAGACTACTCGACTCCTCCAAGGGGTTTCACGATCATACCGCTCTCGCGTCAAAAAAAGACCTGACCTTGTGGGAAGCCTATCCCGAGCTTGCCAAGCCAGTTCTTGCCGCAATGATCAGGCAGGTGATCGACACCGGCGAACCCCACACGATCCAGATCGACACGCCGAAACAGGGGAAATGCAGCCTCCTTGTCTCCCTTATCCATACAGGGCTCCTTGTCATCCAAACCAAGGCGGCAGGCATCGGCCCACCATCCGAAGACAGTGAAAAAGCGCAACTCATCCATCAAGCAACGCATGACGTGCTGACAGGTTTGCCGAACCGTCGTCAGTTCAGCGCGGAACTCGCGCAATTGCTTCCGGCAAGCGGCAAGATCGGGCCTGCCCTCATGCAGCTCGATCTCGACGACTTCAAGCCCGTCAATGACACTCTCGGCCATGGAGCCGGCGATATCGTCCTGAAGCTCGCCGCCGAAAGGATCAAGGAAACGCTTGGCCAGGGCGGCACGGTATATCGCCTCGCCGGCGATGAGTTTGCCATCATTCAGGTCAGACCGCAGCAAGCCTTCGAAGCCGAGCAGTTGGCCGACGCGCTGGTCGCAGCCTTCAAGAAGCCGTTCATCGTCAACGGTATCTCCCTGTTCGTCGGCGTCAGCGTCGGGGTGGCGATCGCGCCGCGCGACGGCAATGAGGACGAGCAATTGATGAAAGCGGCTGACGTTGCCCTTTATGCCGCCAAGAAGGAGGGGCGCCGGCGGGCACGGACCTTCGACCCGACCATGCTGATCGTTGTCGAGCAAAGGGAGTTGCTGCGGCGCAGTCTTCGCGTGGCCCTTCAGCGCGATGAGTTTTTCATCGAGTATCAGCCTCTGGTCGAACCGCCATCCACTGTCGTGGGTTTCGAGGCATTGTTGCGCTGGCGGCATCCCACCTTGGGGATCATCCCACCGGCAGCATTCATTCCCATGGCGGAAGCCGATGGCCTCATGCGCGAGATCGGCCAGTGGATGTTAGAAGAAGCCTGCCGCGAGGCGCTTTCATGGCCGGAGCACTACACGCTTGCAGTCAACCTTTCGCCGGCTGAATTCTTGACTCCTGGACTTACCGATCGCGTATCGCAGACGCTCGACATCGTCGGCTTTCCCGCCGAGCGTCTGGAGTTGGAGATCACCGAAGGCGTGCTGCTGGAGCGAACCATCAACAATCTCGATACGCTGAACACGCTGAACGTGCTCGGCATACAGATTTCGCTCGACGACTTCGGTACCGAATATTCCTCTCTTAGCTACCTGAAGAATTTCCCCTTCGATACGATCAAGATCGATCGCTATTTCATCAAGGATCTTATGCAGGACACCAAAAGCCAAACGATCGTACGTTCCGTCATCAGCCTCGCGCACGGCCTGGATATGCGGGTCACGGCAGAAGGCGTTGAAACGCCGCAACAGGCTGGATGGCTGTTGCAGGAAGGCTGCGACCGCCTCCAAGGCTATTGCATCAGCCCACCGATGCGGGCCGAACGGCTCGAAGAATTCATAAGACAAGGCGGACGCTCTCAATCGACGGCGACAACCTTCGATGAGATTCACGTCAGGCCATAATCCTCGAAACGCTTTCCATCCAGGAGCCTCTCAAGTGGACACCGCGGAAATGCAAACGGATAACGCGTCTCAGCCATTGCTCGAGCTCGAAATGGACATGGCATCCTTTTCGGCGGACTGGCGGCATTGCGATCAATGCGCCGCCTATGTAGCGCGCATGGTCAGCCATGATCGCCACGATCCCACCCGCCATGCCAATTTGCTTTCTTCCGCGTTGAACGAACTCTTCGAAATGTCGTTCCATACGCGCGAGTGCAGGGGGGCGCTGACCTGCCGTTTCTATAGGAATGGCTCGTTCGAACGGATCGAGTTGACATTTCCCTGCTCGGACGAGCAACGCGGCTCCTACGAGACAATCATCGAACGCGCCAGGGTCGGCCAGGCACTCGCACATTATCTCGATGTCATTACCGATGATGCCGCACGCGCAGAGCATGCGATCCTTCTCGGTTTGCTGGTCAACTACGATGCCAGCGTCAGACTGCAGAAGCAAAATAGGGGCATGCTGACCCTCGTGGTGGACCTTGCGCTTGAAAGGCTCCTCAATTGAGCAACCATTTTCCCAACCGTTTCACCGCACAATTCGACGCCAACAATCAGGAGTTCTCTCTTTCCGGAGTGCTGAGACCACATTCGGTCGCCGAACTTGCCGATGATCTCGCTCTCCTGCGCACCGGCATCGAGACCGTAAACGGCATCTGCTACATCAATCTGAAGCGCGTTACGCATATGAACAACACGGCGTTTCGCGCGCTGACGCATGTCCTGCTCGATGCAACTCGCTCGAGGCCGGATCTCAAGTTGACGGTCGTTGCCTCGAGCGTCGTGACATGGGCGTCTCGGCTCTTCCGTCATTTGAGCGATCTCTCGCCGAATATCACAGTCGACATCTACGACTCCGCCTTCTATCCGGGCCAGACTTTCGTCGAAAACCAGAGCTTCATACCCATCCTCAGAACACAGACGAAGATGACATGGCGACACGAGCGCGAGATGCTGCCGCGCCACGGCCTTCGCGAGGGCATGAACATCGCCGATATCTGTTGCGGCATCGGTGATTTCGCGATGTTGCTGAGAAAGGACTTCAAACCGGCCCGGATTGTCGCCCTCGATCACTCCATCCCAAGCCTGGACTATGCCCGCAAGGTGGCGGAGGACTTCGACGTCCAGGATATCGAATACACCTATGGCGACGCTTCACAGATGCTGTTCGAGAGCGACCAGTTCGATTTCGTGACTTGCAGGCATTCGCTGCAGATCTTCGATCGCCCCGACGTCCTGCTTCGGGAGCTCTATCGCATATGCAAGCCTGGCGGCCGGGTCTACATCACCAACGAGAAGAACTCCCACTGCCTCGGCGAGCCGAGAGCCGAGAGTATCCAATGGACCTACACCGAAGTGGCCAAGCTATTCGCGCACTTCGATATGGATGTCGAGATGGGCCCGAAAGGCCGCCGCATGCTGCTGGATGCGGGCTTTACGGATGTAAGGATGGAAAGCTTCATGGTGACTAATCTCGATGGCGATCCGCAGGACTTCGCCGACATCATTACGGCATGGCAGAATGTCTACGCCGACGAGATGGCGATTCGACGTGGCGACGCACCCGAATTCATAGAGAAGTTCAAGCAGGGCTTTGCCGACCACATCTTCGCCGCTCTTCACCCCCGAGGCTATGCGGGCTGGCCGATCTGGGCCACATCGGGACAGAAACCGCTATGATGGAAACTTCCTTGGCCAAGAGAAAGCTGGGACTGCGCTCGTTTCGCGCCAAGTTTCTGATCGTTGTCGGCGGCGCCGTTCTCTTCGACTTGATGGTCAGTGGCGGCCTTGCGCTCTGGAACGTTCAGCGTCTCTCACGCAATGCGACAACCGAAGTTGGCCAAGGCCTCGAGAAGGCAAGCCAGGATTACATCCGCTCCTATGCGGATTCCACCGCCACGCAGGTCGGCCTCCTCGTCGATCAGGTCCACTCCGACGTAAAGGCGCTCGCAGGGGTATTGCAGGGCCAGATCGACAACCCCACGAGGAGCGGAGCGATCGGCTCCGCCATGGACAAGGCCTCTCCCGGCGCCGTAACGGTCACCTATGATCCGACTGGTCAGTGGGCTCAAAATGCTCCTGGGACACCATCGGTCATCAGCGTATGGGGCTATCTGCTGGACAAGGATCATCGCCCCCTGCCCCAGGTCCAGGCCGACATCGAATGGAGCGCCGTGCTCAATCTCGTTGCGCCTTCCCTGCTGCACAACGGCGCATCGAAGCTGCAAATGTACTACATCGGGCCGCGAGAGCGCCCAATCTTCCGAACGGCTCCTTACACGACCCAGGCGCAGACATTTGACCGGCTCTACCCAGGCCACAACACGTCGGACTTTTGGACTTTCTTTTTTCCGGGTCTTTATGAATCCTGGCAGCAATGGGCCGCAACTCCATCATCGCGACCAGTCGCTGACTATATTACCCAAACCGCTCCCTACACCGACGCGATTACGGGCAAGCTCATCGTCAGCTTCTTTCACCCGCTATGGACACCGGATCGGCATGGCATCGCCGGCGCTGCCGGGGCAGATATCACTCTCACCCAGTTGGCGGAGATCGTCGAGAATGTCAAAGTGGCCCAAAGTGGCTTTGGCTTCCTGACAATGTCGAACGGAAATGTCGTCGCGATCAACCCGGTTGGTGAAAAGATCATCGGCCTGCGCGCCTCGAACGATGCGGCCACCAAGGGTGTGACCGGCCTCGATCGATCATTGCGCAACAGCGTGCAAAAGGCGATCACGACGCTGCCGCTCGATGCAGACGGCGCAATACAGCATATTTCCCTCGACGAACAGGGTGAGAAGGTTCCCTATCTTGTCGTCGTCAAGCAACTGCATCCGACCAATCTCTGGGTGGAAGGGCCTGTGCAGCGTGAAGTCATGTCGCTTGGGATCGTAGTGCCCGAACGCGAAATCTACGCCTCGCTCATAGCAGCCAAAGAGGAGATATCGCGCGCCACCAATCGCATCCTACTCTACCAAATCATGGCGGTTCTGGTCTCTCTAATGATTGTCACGGCGGCGGTCTTTGCCGCTTCGAAACGTGTCACCGGCGGGATCAGCGCGCTGGCGAGCGCCGCAAAGCGCATACAGGCGAAGGATTACTCAGTCAGGGTCGACATCTCGACCAAGGATGAAGTGGGGGAGGCCGGTATCGCCTTCAACCGCATGGCCGAGGATATCAGCTTCCATACCGAAAATCTCGAGAAGCTCGTATCCGATCGAACCCAGGAAATAGAAGCGGCGAAGGAAGAGATTTCAACCCTGAACGGCCAGCTGAAAAGCGAAAACCTGAGGCTGGGCGCAGAGCTCAATGTTGCGCGACAAATACAGCTCATGGTGCTGCCGCGCGCCAAGGAACTCACCGCCAACAAGAACCTGGAAATCGCGGCTTACATGCGCCCGGCCGATGAAGTCGGTGGCGACTATTATGACGTTCTGCAGAGTGGAAACAATCTGAAGATCGGCATCGGCGACGTCACCGGTCACGGGCTTGAGAGCGGCGTACTCATGCTGATGGTGCAATCGATCGCGCGCGCCCTACAGGAGGCCGGTGAAATGGATCCGGCAAAATTCCTGACCGACCTCAACCGCGCAATTTTCAAGAATATCGAGCGGACCAATACGGACAAGCACCTGACCTTGTCGTTCCTCGACTATGATGGCAAGCGGCTGACAATCTCCGGCCAGCACGAAGACATGATCATCGTTCGTCAGAACGGCAAGGTTGAACGGATCGAGACCGGGGATCTCGGTCTTCCCGTCGGTCTCGAACCCGACATAGCCCCCTTTATCGATACACGCGAGATCCCCTTCGAAAGGGGCGATATGGTTGTCCTCCACACGGATGGCGTCACCGAAGCGGAGAATTCAAAAGGCGAATTGTTCGGCTTCGAGCGGCTTCTGGAGGATGCCCGTCGCCTGCATGGCGGCACGGCCGAAGAAGTGGTTAAGGGCATACTCGACGACCTCATGACCTATATCGGAACTCAGAAGATCCATGATGATATTACTCTTGTCGTGATGCGACATAGGTGAGAGATGACAACTGCAACCTTCGGCCAACAACATCTGGTTTCGTTCAATACGGCCAATGCCTTGCGAATCTGCCTGTTTGACGGGCCGCTGCATTTGGCCTGGCGCCACTCCGCCATGACTTCAGACTTCATCGCCGAAACCATGTCGCTCGGCTTCCGCTCCTCAGAGCGGCAATACAAGACGATCCGGCACGACATCGGCTATCTGACAAACGAGCTCATCGAAAACTCGATCAAGTTTCGCGCTGCAGGCGAGATCATGATTGAGGCGCTGACGGACGCTCATAGTTTCAGGATGCGCATCGCAAACCTAATCGACCGCGACGCAACGGACCGCTTCCAGGAATTGTTGCAGAAGGTTACGAATGGCGATCCCGGCGACCTCCTTATAGAACAGATCGAGGCTAGTGTTCTTGCGGGCGACAATGCGTCCGGGTTAGGACTGTTGACTTTGATGAGTGACTACCAGGTTCAACTGGCCTGGCGCTTCGACGAAGACGGTCCGCATAAGAGGACAAAACTTCAAACCTATGCCGCGATGGCAATATCATCATCGTGAACCCGCGAGAGGCCGTTTATGGAAATCAAAGAAGAAGCGTTCCGCGTCTGGTCCGAAGGCAACACTCTATATTTCGACGGGACCATGCGTTTGGCCGGTCCAGACGCCTATGCGCCGGTCTATGATCTCGCCAGGCGGGTTCTTCACGGGAACGGCGGCAAGGCAACCTTCGATTTGACCGGTTTGCAGTTCCTGAATTCATCAGGGATCAAT
Organism: Rhizobium sp. BR 314; assembly: GCF_047445805.1. Taxonomy (NCBI): domain Bacteria; kingdom Pseudomonadati; phylum Pseudomonadota; class Alphaproteobacteria; order Hyphomicrobiales; family Rhizobiaceae; genus Rhizobium; species Rhizobium sp. BR 314. The sequence continues at coordinate 20,966 of NZ_JARWLA010000016.1, forward strand.
TTGCTTGCCAAGCTGACGATCGAAGCCCGAAAGCACGCCGACGTCCATCTTACGATATGTGGATCGTCGCAAATCCCGTGGCAAATGAAGTCCCTGCCGAACCTGAAGAAGCTTCACCCACGACTTGACCTACGCTTGACCTAGGGTCGACTGTTTGAAAGCCAAGCGAGAAATCGGCTTGCGAACCCGAGCGTCTCACGCAGCGGAAAGCACTTAAAGGGCCATATCGTCTGGCGCCGACTGTGGCACAGCCAAAACTCTCCGGGGATCCCAGCCCGACTTTGCCATTTATCACAGCTTTGCGGCGCAGCCGTTGCTACGTCTGCGGGACTGAGCGTGCGCTCATTTTTCAACGTCACCCGGATTTTGCGCCACATCGGACATATACCAACCAAGAAATGGAAATAATAGATCGATCTAGTTTAAATTGAAAAGAAAATACCACAATTACTATGAATACCAAAGAACAAATATGCAACTCAGGTTAGTTTACTTAAAATATATCAGTCCATTTATTAGATATAAAAATGGACAGAATGCAAAGTTTCCGCATTCTCTGCTAACGACAGCATAGTTAAATATTAGTAAACTATAATCTCAAGTTGCAGCAATGACCTATAATTGTAATCGCATCTAACAAGGACAGAAATTCTGTTTTCCTTGAACACTCGGCTTTGTGTCTAATTTCCGGGAGGGTTTGATGGGCATAGCGTTCAAATCTGCGAGTATATCTCCAACAAATACGCAAAAGCGGACAATTCTTGTTGCCGGCGGCGCCGGATTCCTTGGTTCACATCTGTGCGACCGGCTTCTGCAGAGTGGTCATGAGGTCATCTGCGTGGATGATTTCTCAACTGGGCGGATAGATAACATCAGACATCTGCTTCGTTTTGATACATTTAGCTTCGTCCGCCACGACGTGATTGCATCGCTCGATATACCGGTCAATGAAATCTACAATCTAGCCTGTCCGGCATCGCCGCCACACTATCAAGCGGACCCCATTCATACGATGAAGACATGTGTCTTCGGCTCGCTCAATCTTCTGGAGCTCGCCACACGTCACCAGGCACGTATCTTCCAGGCCTCTACCTCGGAAATCTATGGAGACCCGCAGGTACATCCGCAACCGGAGAACTACTGGGGCAACGTCAACTCCTTCGGTCCCCGCTCCTGCTATGATGAAGGCAAGCGCTCCGCCGAAACGCTCTTCCGGGATTTTCACGCCCAGTACGGCGTCGACATCAGAATTGCGCGAATATTCAACACCTATGGCCCACGCATGCGTCCCGATGACGGCCGAGTCGTTTCCAACTTTATCGTGCAAGCCCTCAAGGGCCAGGATATCACCGTCTATGGTGATGGATCCCAAACGCGATCCTTCTGCTACGTTGCCGATCTGATCGAAGGCTTCATCCGCCTGATGGGCAACGAAACGACCATTCACACGCCCGTCAATCTCGGCAATCCGGCGGAATTCACCGTACGCGAGCTCGCCGAAAAGGTCATCACCATGACTGGCTCGTCGTCGCATGTCGTCTACCAGCCTCTGCCGATCGACGACCCGCGCCAGCGGCGGCCTGATATTACCATCGCCAAACGCGAACTTGGATGGGAACCATCCGTCGCTCTGGCAGATGGTCTGGAATCCACCATTGCCTACTTCGAGCGCCAGCTTGTGCGTCCTAACAGCGAGCTTTTCGAGGTTGCGTGATGTCCAGGCAAACAATACTCGTCGTGGGTGGCGCCGGCTTCATCGGCAGCCATACCGCCAAGCACCTCCATAACCAGGGCTTCCAGCCGGTCGTCTATGACAATCTGTCGACCGGCCACCCCTCCTCGGTGCGTTGGGGGCCTTTGGTGGAGGGAGATATCCTCAACATGTGGCGGCTGGCGGAAACAATCCTCCAGTACAAGCCCGCAGCGATCATCCATTTCGCCGCATCGGCCTATGTCGGCGAATCCGTAGAAAATCCCGCAAAGTACTATGCGAACAATGTGAACGGCACGCTGTCGGTGCTGGAGGCATGCCGCCGTGCGAATGCGGACAAGCTGATTTTTTCGTCAAGCTGCGCAATCTACGGAATTCCGGATCAGCTGCCGATCCGGGAGACCGAGACACCGCGCCCCATCAATCCCTATGGCAGAACGAAACTGATCGCCGAACATATGCTCGCCGACTATTCGTCTGCCTATGGGCTCAACTATGTGGCCCTGCGCTACTTCAACGCCTCAGGCGCCGATCCGGAGCGCGAACTCGGTGAGTGGCACAATCCGGAAACGCATCTCATTCCCCGCGCCTTGCTGGCAACAGGCGGAGCGCTTGAGAAACTGGATGTTTTTGGTAGCGACTATGATACGCCCGATGGCACATGCGTCCGCGACTACATCCATGTGACCGACCTTGCCAGGGCGCATGTCCTGGCGGTTGAATATCTCCTGTCGGGCGGAAACAATCTTGCCGTCAATCTCGGAACCGGACGCGGCACCTCGATCAAAGAAATCATCCGTGCGATCGAACGCATCTGCGGCCGTCCGGTTCCGGTCGCCATGCGCATGCGCCGTGCGGGTGATCCGCCTGCCCTTTACGCAGCTTCGGATCTTGCTGCCGAAAAACTCGGCTTCCGCGCTCTTCATTCGGACATTGAAACGATCATTCGTACAGCAGCCCCCTTCTTTGGATTGGAGGTGCGGGCATGACCTCGATCCGGACACGTGCTCTTGCCACTCAAGACCAGCGATTGATGACCCGAATTCTGCAAGGTCCTCAGCGCGTGGAGTATATTGCTTGCGCGACGTTGTGGCTCGCCGCGCTCGGATATTTCTGGAGCTGGTGGCTTATACCGGCTCACCATGTCGACGCGATAGGGTCTGTTCTGCTTACCCTGGTGCTAGCCTGGGTGACGATCATTCCGACCTACTTCATAGCCGTCTTCTTTCGCGCCAAGAAGCCTATGGGGCAATTGCAATTGCCTGCAGGGAGCCGTGTCGCAATGGTCGTTACGAAGGCGCCCTCGGAGCCGTTTACCGTCGTCGCACGGACGCTGAACGCGATGCTGATCCAGGACGTCCCTCACGATACCTGGCTTGCTGACGAGGACCCATCGCCGTCGACGCTTGACTGGTGCCGCAAACACGGCGTCCAGGTTTCCACTCGCAGAGGGCGCGAGGACTACCATCGCAAGAGCTGGCCGCGGCGGACCCGCTGCAAGGAAGGCAACCTTGCCTTCTTCTATGATCAATACGGCTACGAGCGATATGACTTCGTGGCACAACTCGATGCCGATCACGTTCCGGAGCAAGGCTATCTCTTCCAGATGCTTCGCCCCTTTGCGGATCCAGCGATCGGCTATGTGTCCGCACCAAGTATCTGCGATCAGAATGCTCAGGAAAGCTGGTCAGCCCGTGGCCGCCTCTACGCTGAAGCCAGCATGCACGGATCGCTTCAGGCCGGGTTCAATTGCGGTCTTGCGCCGCTCTGCATCGGCTCGCACTATGCCGTTCGCACCAAGGCCCTCCGCAGCATCGGTGGGCTGGGGCCAGAACTGGCGGAGGATCACTCCACCACGCTGATGATGAATGCGCACGGCTGGCGGGGCGTCCATGCACTCGACGCCATTGCCCATGGCGACGGGCCGCGGACGTTTGCCGATCTCATCACCCAGGAGTTTCAATGGTCGCGCAGCCTGATGATGATCCTGCTGCAATATTCGCCAAGCTTGCTCGGGCGGCTGCCGCTGCGCCTCAAGATCCAGTTCCTGTTTTCGCAGCTCTGGTATCCGCTGTTCTCGCTCTTCATGGCGCTGATGTTCGTCTTGCCAGTGATCGCGCTCGCTCGAGGGAAGACTTTCGTCGCGGTCTCCTACCCCGATTTCCTGCTGCATTTCGCACCGCAATCACTTCTGCTGATCCTGTTTGCTTATCGCTGGCGCAGCACGGGCACGTTCCGATCGATCGACGCCAAGATACTGAGCTGGGAGATGACGCTGTTCCTGTTCGCCCGCTGGCCGTGGGCGCTGGCGGGAACCCTTGCCGCCATCCGTGATTGCGCGACGGGATCTTTCGTGGATTTCCGCGTTACGCCGAAAGGCACCTCCGAGGTAGACCCGATACCTTTCAGGGTTCTTGCGCCTTACTGCATCCTGGCTCTGGTCTCTGTCCTGCCTGTACTGCTTGTTGGCACGGCAGGCGAAGCCGGCGGCTTCTACATCTTCGCGAGCTTGAACGCCGCCATCTACACGCTGTTGCTGGTGGTTATCGTCCGTCAACACGACCGCGAAAACTCTGTCAGCACGGCACACAGGCACTTCTATCGTCCCGCACTCGCCAGCGGCTTGCTTGCGTTGACTGCGCTACCGTTCGTCGGTCTCGTTGAGCGCGGCCACGACGGAGTGCAATCGCTGGCCTGGAACGCTGATGGCTACACTCTGTTCGAAGAGCGTTCTTCCGTGGCAGGCGCAGGGGTCGGAGGACGCGGACTACACCGGTTGGTGTTCAATCCGCACTGGCAAGTGAGCAACGCGGATAACTGAGGTTCAAGACGGGAAGGACGCCTTCGGCGGGAGGCCCAGATGAAAATAGTTGTCGATGGTACCGGACATGTTGGCTTGATCGGCGGCCGGCCGCTCGGACAGCAACGACAAAGCCGCATTCCAATCAGACCACGGGAGAAATGATATGAAGCCATTGAAAAATATAGTCTCTCTCATCCCCGCGACATCGCTCGCATTTGCGATCGTTCTTGGGGTCGCCGCGGAGAGCAGCAGTGTTAAAGCCGCGGCAACAATGACATTGCCGGACGGTGCAAGGCCGATGACGGCAGTCGAACTATACACGCTTTATCACGACAAGAGCTGGCGCTGGCCCGACGGCGCGGGCCGAATGGAGAACATCGACAGGCGGTTTTCCGCCTGGGTCGACGGAACGGGAGGGCAATCCTGGGCCGAGGGTCGATGGGCCGTGACGGATAACGGCCGCCTATGTCTTGACGCAACCTGGCATGCCGCAAATGGCCAGTTTCCCGCCAAGACCTGCTTCGTTCATCGCATACTCGATGGAACGATCTATCAAAAGAGAGAGACTGGCGGAACATGGTTCGTGTTTCGCCATCCCGTCACCAAACAAACCGATGAGGCGACAAAGTTGATCGCCGATGATCTGGTCTCACAGCGACTGGAAGCCATGAAAGCCGCCCTGACCGTTCACAAAACCGACTGAGGGAAGGAGGCAATGACATGAAAACCTTATCGAAACTGACAACTGCTTTGCTTGCGACCGGCGTCCTTTGCGGAGGGGTATACGCCGCCAGCGGAGGCCTTGAGGCAAGAGCCGATACCCGGCCGCTGTTCAACGACAAGAGGCCGATTCTCACACCGCAATCGCTACCAGGAGGTGCCTACGATCCGAACGGCGACTTCTCCAATGATCCGAACCCGAAGATCGAGCATCTCTTTCTGCCTTGGGAAGATGTCGATCTGTCGACCTTGAAGACGGCGGATGACTATGCGCACAAACGCGGCCGTTCGTTGCTGATTACCATCGAGCCATGGTCTTGGGCGCGCAATTGGCGTGTCACACCGACCGATCTGCTCAATGGGATTCTGGCCGGTCACTACGATGCCAACATGACGGCGATCTGCTCGGAGGCCGCCAAGCTCAAGACGCCTGTTACCATCCGCTGGGCCCACGAAATGGACGAGAAGAATGGGCAATTCACCTGGGCGTACTGGAAAGCGGAGGACTATGTAAAGGCTTACAGGCACGCTGTAACCGTGTGCCGCAAGAGCCTACCGACGGCGAAATACATGTGGTCTCCGATGGGTAAAGAAGGGCTCGAAGCCTATTATCCGGGCGATTCATTCGTGGATGTCGTCGGCTTGTCGGTCTTCGGCTACCAACCGTTCGATCAGCGCACGCTGGGCCGGGATTCGACCTTCGTTGAGGCAACCAAACCCGGATACGATCGCGTCAAGCGTTTCAAGAAGCCCATCGTCATCGCCGAACTGGGCTATCAGGGGAATGAGGCCTACACGCGCGGTTGGGCCGAAGAAGCGAACAAACCCCATAGCCAGTTCCCTGACCTGCAAGCTGTCGTCTACTTCAACGACCGCGAAGTCTATCCCTGGCCCTATGGCCTTGGCCGACCGGACTGGCGCGTTGCCAGCCCGCTGTTAAACTGATCGTTGCGATGAAAGGTTGAGGAGAAGCAAATGTCTTCAGTCCGCTTCACCATCATCAATGTGTTGCTGTCGGTGCTGGTTTCCGCCGGCACCGCGGATGCCGCAACGCAGCGACAGGTCGACAGAATGACGACGCGAGCGGCTATTAAGGCCGCTCCGATGAGCGCCGCGGAACTTAGAAAGCTCTACTCAGGGCGCTCCTGGATATGGAAGGAAGGTGCTGGTTATTTCTCTCGTCACCATAGCCGCTTTACGGCTTGGTCACACACCGGCTCCCGAAGATCTTACGCAAAAGGTACTTGGTATGCGACAGATCGTGGAAGGCTCTGCATGAGTGCGGTCTGGTACAGCAAGACAAGCGCTGCACCCAATGTTTCCTGCTTCCTGCATCGCGAGAAAGCCGGGATCATCTATCAGAAGCGAGCATCAGACGGAAAATGGTACGTGTTCCGTCATAACCCAACAAAACATGATGACGAGGTTCTGAAACTGCGGTTGGGCGATTATGTCCGCAAACATCTGCCCAATTGAAGTCTAATGTCTGATAGGGGCTATTGCATCCGATAGCGGTGCGGCCTGCGTCTCACCTGTTCAGTCGAGCCGCCATCCGTGCAATGCCCCTATTCTTTTTCAGGAATAATGCGCGACATAACCCTGCTCATCTCAGAACAGGCTGCGGTTGCGGCAATGCGAGGTCTGTCCGAAACCGCTTGGCGTGCAAATGTAAGGAGAGCCCTTGAAGTAATCCTCCGAAGAAACCGTAGTCGTCTTGGAAATCGAATTTCCACTATAGAAGACGACATTGTTCTTCTCATACTTCTTCATATACAGCTGAACAGTCTTGTTCTTTGCATGAGTGGCTTCAGCAGAATTTGCACTCATGGGAGAAGATATTGAAGCCACAACTGCAAATATTGCAGATGCAACAAATCCAATTCGGTGATTTTTAAGGCAAATTTTCCGGGATTTTTGGGTAAAACCCATAAGACTAGTCTCCTTGATGACTTTGTGTTGCGGAGTCTGGAAGAAAATGTTTAAGCGCTTTCTATAAATATCTTGAAAATATTAACGAAAGCGGCATAATTTCCCCTCCAGAATACTGGCGGGGACCTGCAACAATGCTGTCTGCAGTGCTGTTAGTTTGTCGCGATATTAAAGAATTGCCTAGAGCCCTCGGCCAGGCATCCACAGACTTCTTTGGCTTATTCGCTAACCCACCCCTCAAACAGGAATTCGCTTTTCAAGATACGATACAGTGGCTTCCTTTACGCCTATCCACCAGTCTCCGGGCGGTCGGATGGACGCAAAATCGGGCTGTTTTGCGACTTTTCGCGTATATGCGCGATATTAGAGACCGACATTATCCGTTCGAGGTAGGTTTTCGAGCGTCTTTGCCCGAGCTCAGGGAGCCCGCACCGGGAGAGATTTCGTCAGGCATTTGCGCCGCACGAGCATCTCGTCAACCATCGACTCTGAATGCCCCGTCGAAAGGCCAACGCGATGACGCGGACTAAAATCGAGTCTGCTTCCGAACAGTCAAACTTTGTCGAAAGACGCCGATGGCCGAGAACGGTGCAGGCCCCATTCTATGAAACAATCGCGGACAGAGAGGAGTTGGCCTCGCTGTCGTTTTGCACCTCCCATGCAGCGCCAGCCCATCAATTTTCTGCCTGGCGAGACCATATAGCGCCGCTGGTGGATGCGCGTCTGCCCGAGACGGCCCGACCAGGTGATGGCTTTACAGCAAAGCAAACCATATGGAATCTTGAGGGGGTCCTGCTCATACAGCAGGAAGCAGCTCCTTTCCGCTATGAACGCTCAGCCGGTAAAGTGCGCTTCAGCGCCATAGATCATTGGCAAGTCACGTTCCTGCGAACGGGCAAGACATGGACCAGCGTCAACGGGTATGTCGTCGAAAACGAACCCGGCATGATGGAGATCCGCGCGCTTGGCTGCCCTTTCTATGGTCGAACCCTAGGCGCGAAATCGGTCACGCTCATAATGCCCTGCGATCTTTTTGCCGACCATGGCGGCTTGCCCGGCACCAGCAACAACATTGTGCTCGGCGGTGCGCGCGTCAAGCTCGTCTCCAACTACGTTTCATTTCTTGAAGCCAATCTCAGCCGGTTGAAGAAAGATGATTTGCATGGCGTGCGCCAACAGCTTGAAGAAATGATCTTCCATAGCGTGGCGCCGCTGGTGAACGGCAACATGAACGGCGATCGCAGCTCCGAAATCGGCCTGATGGCCAAGGCTCGCCGCTTCATCCAGAGCAGCATTGGATCGTCGGACCTCACTCCCGAGGCAGTAAGCCGTGAATTGGCAATCTCTCGAACCAAGCTCTACGAGCTGTTCCAAGCATCGGGCGGCGTCTTGAACTATATACGCAGGAGACGGCTCCTGGCGGCGCGCGCCGCACTTGCCGACATGAGCAACGGCCACAAGATTGCGGATATCGCCAAAGACCTCGGTTTCGAATCCGCAGCCAATTTCAGCAGAGCTTTCACCCATGAATTCGGTTACAGCCCCAGTGAGGTCCGCAGACACTCCGGAGAGCGCAAGACGGAACATCTAAGATCGATGACGGAGACGCCCACCTTTGACGGCTGGCTCAACACGCTTGGCCTTTGACGCACGCCACGACCTGCTCCGTGTCGCAAGGCCATGCATCCTGCCGCGATAAGAGAGTGGATCTGACTGGACCATAGCCGTTAGTCGCCTGTTTCTACGCTCCAGAGAGAGCTCTCCGCGCATCCATCCATCGGCGGTACTGCCTTGTGCGGCATTTCGCCTTCGCTTGCGACAGAACAAGCGCCCAACCCGGCAAAACGCCGGGGGCTGTACGGCGCTGTCGGCTGAGACGCACGAGTTGATATTTGACCGCGGCCATATGTGCCGAGGCGGCAAGAGGCTTGTTCTTCCAGGTGATCGGCCTGAGTTGCGGAACCCCTTGCAGGCCACGCTGCCAATTGCGAGGCAGATCGGGCTCGATTGCAAGCGCTGTAGCAATGCCCGCCATTGCAATGCCGCTGTCGACGACATGCTCGGCCACCTCACGTCGCCTTATGCCACCTGTCACCATCAGCGGCATGGCGGCAACGTTCAGGATATCGCGCGCAAATTCGAGGAAATACGCCTCCCTGGCAAGCGTCCGCTCGTCTCGTGCCGACCCCATCATTGCCGGCGCTTCATAGCTGCCGCCGGAAAGCTCGACCATGTCGACACCAAGAGCGCCAAGCATCGCGACAACGGACCGCGCATCATCTGGCGAAAAGCCTCCACGCTGGAAATCGGCGGAGTTGAGCTTAACCGCCACGACAAATCCCGGCGCAACCGCGGCCCGCACCGCGCTGACAATATCGAGCAGCAGCCGCGCTCGGTTCTCCAGGCTCCCGCCCCATCGATCCGTGCGACGATTGGTCAGTGGCGAGAGAAATTGGCTGACGAGATATCCATGCGCGGCATGTATCTCGACCCCGGTAAAGCCGGCCCGCTCCGCCAAAAGAGCCGTCCGGACGAAACGATCTTCCACGTCGGCTATATCGGCAACCGTCATGGCGCGCGGCATCGGAAATTGCCTCGACAGGGCGCCGATATCCAGGGAGATCGCCGAGGGTGCCAAGGTCTCCTGTCCGAGCGCCGCCGGCATCTGTCGCCCCGGATGATTGATCTGCATCCACATCTGTGCGCTACGGGAGCGTCCTACCGCGGCCCAGGCCTTGAAGCGATCGAGATACCGATCGTCTTCAAGCACGACACCACCGGGTCCGGTCATCGCCCGAGCATCGACCATAACGTTTCCGGTAATGATCAATCCGGCGCCTCCTTTCGCCCATGCCCGATAAAGGCGCAGCAGTTCTGCGGAGGGCGCATGGTCGTCGTCGGCCATGTTCTCCTCCATGGCAGCCTTCGCGATACGGTTTGGGACAATGGCGCCATTGGGCAGCGCCAGCGGTGAAAACAGGGACATGAGTGTGCTCCTAAAACCATTTGCGCACACCATAACCTTTGAGTTAACTTTAAGGTCAATGCCAAATTTCACGAGGATTTGTATGAATATTGGAGAACTGGCGAAACGTACCGGTCTTACTGCGTCGCGGATCCGCTTCTACGAAAGTGCCGGCCTGCTGAAGGTTGTCGAACGCAGACCGAATGGCTACCGGAGTTATCCGCCGGAAGCGGCTTTGATGCTTGAGTTGATCACGACGGCGCAGAGGGCGGGTTTCAGCCTTGATGAAATCCGGCTGCTTCTGCCACCGGATCTCAAGCAGTGGAATCACGAGGCTCTTCTGGAGGCGCTTCAGCGTAAGATAACTGATATCGAGGCGCTCGAAGTGAAGCTCGCCCAAACCAAGACGCAGCTCGTTGCGCTCATCGGCGATATCAAAGCGAAACCGGGAGACATCGACTGTGCCACCAACGCGCAAAGGGTCTTGTCGGGTGTTCTCGGCCGAGAGGTCGAGGTGCCGATCGCAATCACCCACGGCACCAAGCGCTTCGGCAAGACCAGTCAGCGACCGTCAACCAAAGAACGCTAGACGCGCATTTGCGCACGTCTTTGGACGGCGCAACCACTCAATCCTCTCGATTATCGTGTTTCCCCGCAAACTTCGGACAGAGAGCCGATAGGCCTCCCCGGGGAAGGCCTCCACCACACCGTTTCAACGTCGCCCACTACCTGGCGACACCTTCATCGCTCGGAATGCGGACACGACGGGAGTGATGTACTTCGAGGGATGCAAGACACTCACGCTTCATTTTGATATTGACAGCATGCTGTCAATTAGGCACTTTGACGTCACGCTTTTCAAGGAGGCCGCCATGCATGCTAACGCTTTGATATCGAGAGAAAAGATTGCAGGTCCGCAGGGAGAACTTGCAGTTTACCTATCTGGCGCGGGCCCTCGCGTCCTTTTTCTCCATGCGGATTGCGGCCGCTCCGATCAATGGCGCGAAGTCATCGATCTGATTTCCCCAGAATTCGAAACATGCGCACTCGATTTTCGGGGGCATGGCCATTCGGCACCGGCTGCAGACCGGGATTATAGTTTCCCAGCGCGCGCCGAGGATGCGCTTGCAGTCGTCAACACGCTCGAATGGGATCGCTTCCTCGTCGTCGCGCATAGCGGCGGTGGTGCCGCAGCGTTGGCCTTGGCCGGCTCTCATCCGGAGCGCGTGCGAGGGCTACTCCTCATCGATCCCGTAACGGACCCAAGTGGCGTCCCTCAAGAGGTAATGGCGGCAATAGTCGCGGGGCTAAGCGGCCCGGACAGCCTTGCGTTCCTCAAACAATACTATTCAACCATAACAGGTCCCGATGAAGCAGTTCGAGCGCGAGTTCTTGTTGATGCCGAAGCAACGACACCGGAATCACGAGCAGGCGTTGGCAAGGCGGTGGCCGAATGGCGTGCCGGAGAGGCACTTGATACCTATCAGGGGCCGTTGTTCATCGTGGGTGCCGATGCGACCGATGGTCCGAGCGCGCTCTATGCGCTCCGCCCGCGCATTCCCCATGTGGTAGCCCACGACACAGGCCATTGGCTCCAGATTGAAAGGCCCGAGTTGATCGCCGAGAACCTCAGGAAATTGGCGAAGCGGTCGGAAGCTTGAGAGGGCGAAATGCGAACACCTGAAGGCGACGCGCTTACGGAACTGGTTCTGGCCGTCTTCCGCCTTAACGGAAATTTCCTGAAAGCGGCGGAAGGTATCGCTGTCCCGGTAGGGCTGACAGTGGCTCGATGGCAGGTCATCGGCGCCGTGATCGAGGGACCAGGCACGGTCGCAGACATTGCCCGGAAAATGGGCTTGGCACGTCAAAGCGTGCAGCGACTGGCCGATGTTCTCGTCGCCGATGGAATGTTGGAGTACCGCAACAATCCGGCTCACAAACGCGCGAAATTGATCGAGATCACCGAACGGGGACGATCCGCAATCACACGCATCGCTCCCCGACAGCATCGATGGGCCGATGAGACAAGCGAGGGCCTTTCACGAGAGCGGCTGCTTGACGCGCTGGAGTTGATGCGCAATGTGTCCGAGCGCATCGAAGCTAAGGACTCAGACGAGCCCTAATCTTCGCGGTACAATCCTGGAGGGCATCCGCGCTTGTGTATTCCGCGCCAATCCCGTCGACCATCTCGCGATGCTTAAAACCAGCCGGCCGCTTGCCGATAATGATACCCGAATTCTCGACGGCCGACACGCCGGCGTGAAGTCAAAAGATTATGATACTCCACTTGTTCCACCCTCACTGATCATTGGTCGAAATGAATTATCTGATTGAACTGACTTCCATAAATGCCGCCGCAGCCCGGCTTGGCAGAGCGATCATTCGAACCGCCACCATTCTGAGCCCCGGCCTGTCTGCCAAAATCCAGCGGCCGATCTATCTGAAACTGGAGAACACCCAGATCGGCGGCTCATTCAAGGCACGTGGAGTCCTGAACAAGTTCGCGAGCCTCCAGGCAGAGTTGTCTTTGAAGCGCTTTGTTGCGGTCAGCGGCGGCAATTTCGGGATCGCGGTCGCAGAGGCCTCCAGCAAGCTCGGCGCCGATGTTACGATCGTCATGCCCCAGTCGGCGCCTGCCTCGTCGATTGCAAAAATTCGCTCGCTTGGCGTTTCGGTCATCGTGGCAAGCAATGTAAACGAAGCGTTTGCACAAGCGGAAGACTTGGCAAGGCAGGGATATGTGGTGCTCGACGACTGCGCCGACACCACGATCGCAGAAGGGCACGGCACCCTCGCACTGGAATTTATCGAAGACTGCCCGCAACTGACCGATGTGTTCGTTGCCGTCGGCGGCGGTGCGATGCTGGCGGGAGTTGCTACTGCTTTGAAAAAACAAAAGCCGCATATTCGCATCTGGGGCGTGGAGACCGCCGGAGCAAATTCAATGGATCAAGCCCTGCGGCTTGGAAAGCCGATGGAGATCGAAGTCAGTTCCATTATCTCTACTCTCGGAGTTCCGATGGTGAGCGAGCTGATGCTTCGCCACGCGCAAGCCTATGTCGAAGAAATGGTTGTTGTCTCCGATCGCGACGCTGTCGAAGGGATGGTTTCATTTGGAGAGGATGGTAAGCAATGGGTCGAGCTCGCTTCGGGCGCCCTTGTCGCCGCAGCCCAGAAAATTGCGCCGCAACTTCCATCGGACGCGACCATCGGGCTGATCGTCTGTGGCGGGAACATTTCCTCTGAAGACAGGCAGAAATGGATCGCTTCCTTGCACAAGCAATGATCACGAAAATTGGGCATGACGGCGAAATGCTTCGTTTGTGACGTTCGACCCGGTCCACGCACGACAACGCTCTGCGAACGCTTTGGGCCGGAGGTGCGCTTGACACGCACAACACGAGGACTAAGGGGCAATATCCAGCTCTGAGGAGATCATCGTGAAAGCGCTCGCATCATTCTCGGCCTTCGTCGGCAAGACGTTTGCCTTATGGGTCATCCTGTTTGCCGTTCTCGGTTTCCTTTTTCCCGACGTCTTCAAGCAGGTCGCGCCCTATATCGTCATCCTGCTCGGCATCATCATGTTCGGAATGGGGCTAACGATCTCGCTTGACGATTTTAGGGAACTCAGCAGGAGGCCGGTGGAAGTCGCCATCGGGGTTGTTGCCCATTTCGTCATCATGCCGGCGCTTGCCCTCTTGCTGACACGCATCATTCCCATGCCGCCGGAAGTCGCCGCCGGTGTCATTCTCGTCGGCTGCTGCCCGGGCGGTACGTCGAGCAATGTCATGACCTATCTCGCCAAGGGAGATGTGGCGCTCAGCGTTGCCTGCACCAGCGTCACCACACTCGCCGCCCCGGTCGTCACCCCCTTTCTCGTCTGGATGTTTGCTAGCCAGTATTTGCCGGTCAATGCATGGGCCATGTTCCTTGGCATCCTGCAGGTCATCATCCTGCCGCTGGCGCTCGGCTTTCTCGCCCAGAAGCTGTTGCCCCGCCTGGTCCGGACCGCGACCCCGATCCTTCCTCTCCTCAGCGTCGTTGGCATCGTTCTGATCGTTGCGGCGGTCGTTGGCGTCAGCAAGGGGGCGATCGCCCAGTCCGGCCTGCTCATCTTCGCAGTCGTCGTCCTGCATAACGGCCTCGGCTATCTCCTCGGCTTTTTTGCCGCAAAGGCGTTCGGCCTCAATCTCTACAAGCGCAAGGCGCTCGCGATCGAGGTCGGGATGCAAAACAGCGGGTTGGGCGCCGCACTTGCGACGACGTATTTTTCGCCGCTCGCAGCTGTCCCGAGCGCAATCTTCAGCGTCTGGCACAATATTTCAGGCGCCTTGATCGCCAACTACTTCTCCGGTCGTGAGGATGACGGCGAGGAGAAGTCCATCGTTATCGAATGACTGAGTTAAGCAGGGCGTAAAGCCTCCATCGCTTTTGGAAGCTCATTCCCTTTCGGTCTGAGACGAGGCGACGATTGCTCCTCGCCCGGGCGCGCGCAATGTCATTTCAATCTACATCCACGCGATAAGAGGAGGCTTGCCCTTCGACGGAAGCCGAGAACTACTCGCCACATGCTGTCGAATTTGCCGGTTTCGATCACATGAGACCGGTATGGCCCGTTCGCGGCTTCACAAATCCGCCGCCAAAATTTTCTGCATGAAACCTCGAAGTTGATCACAATCGAGTCATTCCAAAACGTCAAGATGTCTGACGAAACCGTCGATACTGGTCCGCAGATGCGGGCGCTAACGTCGGCGGTATTGTCATTGGGGAATGAAACTAATGTTAAACGATCCGCGCTCCCACGGCCTTTGGGAACTTACGGCGCCCGCCGCCCCCGAAACTGGTCAACTTGCCGGTGACTTGACCGCCGACGTCGTGGTTGTCGGCGCAGGCTTTTGTGGTCTGTCCACCGCACTCCATCTTGCCGAGCGCGGCGTCGATGTGGCGGTGATGGAGGCGACCGAAGTCGGCTTCGGAGCTGCGGGGCGGAATGTCGGTCTGGTCAATGGCGGCATGTGGGTCATGCCTGACGACATTCCGAAGGTCTTGGGTGCACAACATGGAGAGCGCGCATTGCGGCTTCTCGGCGATGCGCCCCTCCTCGTTCGGGACGTCGTCGACAAATATGAGATCGACTGCGAACTGGAAAGGAACGGGACCCTTCATCTGGCGGTCGGCGATGCAGGCGTCAGCGAACTTCGCGAACGCCATCGCCAATGGACGGCACGCGGTGCTCCTTTGGAGCTGCTCGACATCAAGGAGACGCAGCGGCGCGTCGGCTCCCCGGCCTATGCAGCCTCATTGTTCGATCCAAGGGCAGGCACCATCCAGCCACTTGCCTATGTGAGAGGCCTGGCAAAGGCTGCCATCCAAAACCACGTGCGCATCTTCACCAACAGCCCCGCTCTTCGGACCGAACGGAGGGGCGCGAGCTGGAAGATCTCATCCAAACGCGGCTCCTTGAGCGGAAAATGGGTCATTGTTGCAACTGACGCCTACTCGGTCGGCCCGTGGGCGTCCGTCCGGCGAGAGCAAGTCCACTTGCCCTATTTCAACCTTGCAACTCCGCCATTGCCTGCCAATCTTCGGGCATCGATCCTGCCGGGTCTGGAAGGATGCTGGGATACCAAGGAAATCCTGTCGTCGTTCCGCATGGACCGAAAGGGTCGGCTGGTTTTTGGAAGCGTCGGTGCACTGCGCAATGGCGGCCATGCCGTCCACACCGCATGGGCCAAGCGCGCGATGTCGCGCATTTTCCCGCAGCTTGCCAATATCGAGTTCGAGGCAGCATGGTTTGGCAAGATCGGCATGACTTCGGACGCCGTGCCCCGCTTTCACGAATTCGACGAGAACATCGTTGGCTTTTCGGGCTTCAACGGTCGCGGCATTGCACCTGGAACAACCTTTGGAAAGACGCTGGCAGCCTTTGTTTCCGGCGATATCGGCCTGGAGAACATGCCGCTTCCGTCGTCGAAGCTGGAAACGCCCCGCATCAGAGTGCTACAAGAATCCTACTACGAAGCCGGGGCGCAGATTGCGCATCTTGCCACGGAACGGTTCTGACAACGGCGGAGTCGGTCCGGCAACGTCTTTTTGAAGGAACCACAGCCCATGCAAGTGCCGCGCCGCTTTCTTCCCTCGCTGTCACTCCTCGCGGCATTCGAGGCTGCAGCAAGGACCGGAAGTGTGACCGCAGCGGCCAAGGAGCTGGACCTTACGCAGAGCGCCGTCAGCCGCCAGATCAAGGCTCTCGAGGAGCAACTCGGCGTCGAGTTGTTCCATCGGGAGCGCCAGACCATCCGCCTCACCGTCGGCGGCGACGCCTATGTTCGCGAAATCCGCGATGCGCTGCGCAAGATAAGCACGGCATCGCTCAATCTGCGGGCAAACCCGCATGGAGGAATGCTGACGCTAGCCATTCTGCCGACCTTCGGAACACGCTGGCTCGCGCCGCGGCTGCCGCGTTTCCTTTCGACCAACCCGGGAATTACCGTCAATCTCGTAACCCGGTTCAGCATTTTCGACTTCCGACTGGAACCGGTCGACGCAGCGATCCACTTCGGAGCAGCCCACTGGCCGGGCGGCGAATTGGCCCTGCTGCGAGACGAGACGGTTATTCCGGCTTGCAGTCCGCAGATACGCGACGAATATCGCTTCGGCGAAGCCGCCGATATCCGCAAGGCACCCCTGCTCCACCTCACCACCCGCCCCGACGCCTGGGAGAGATGGATGGAACTTAACGGTGTTCCCTCGGATGCCGTCCACGGCATGCTCTTCGATCAGTTCGCCACTGCCGCACAGGCGGCAATGGTTGGCCTGGGTGTCGCCCTGCTGCCGGAGTTCCTCATCGAAGAAGAGCTCGCGACAGGTCGCCTTGTCGCCGCAATGGACCTCCCGATGAAAAGCTCGGAATCCTACTACCTCGCATGGCCGAAGGATCGCGAAACCCATCCTCCGCTCGCCGCCTTCCGCCAATGGTTGCTCAAAGAATGCGGGCGCTGAACTAACCTTGTCTAATCAATCTGCTGAACGGCAGATGGCGAATGAACGAGCGCTCCGTCTATATGCTTGGTATCGACATACGTGCTGGCATGACGCGAAGGCCGGCAATAACCGTGATTGACACTCTACCGCGTAATCAAGCACGGCATCATCGCCTCCTATGTCATCAGTAGACGCATGGAAAACGACATCCCCACGAACGGGACAAAAGGCCAGAATCGCCTGCCATTTCCTGGCTGAAAACGCGTCTCGGATCACCACATTGGATGGGTAGCAACGATGGATCGGTTAGATGGGACGCAGCGCGAAACCTCACCGAAACCATGATCGACCTGAGCATGTCCGGCTCTCCATCAAAACGGCCCTGGATATATCAGGACCGAGGATAGAGACGCCCCAAAGCGCCTCCACATTACAAAAATGTTAGGGTGCTATTCATTTTCGATTAAGCCGGATTCAGGCATCAAAGTCATGCGCAAACACGCAGCATCACCCCCAATGTTTACGAGGCTCAACATGAAAAACCTATTTCTCGCTTCCGCCATCGCTCTAGCTTCGATCGTCGCCGTCAGCACGCCGTCTCAGGCGGCTCCGTTCCATCGCCATCACCATCACCATCACCGCAACGACTGCGTCGTGAAGACGGTAAAACACAAGGTTCACGGCCATTGGGTCGTCCGCAAGGAGCGCGTCTGCCGCTAACACCCCATCCGCATTCTTTCCGTTGATCGCATTTTTGACGGGGCGGCACGGCCATAGCTGAGATGATCGGCTGTGGCCGTACCGCTTTTCCGTCGCAGATCCGCTTCGCCCCAGGCTCTCAGCCAAGGCGCTTCGCAAGCATCGATTTGGCGACGGGTTATGGCCGAGCGGCAGTCTTCCCAGTCGAGCAAACTGCCCAATCCGGCAAATCAGCCCAACATCTGCATCGTGCCCAAGCCTAAAATATCGTTCAGCAAAGCAACCCCGACCCCTGCGGCAACGAAGACAAGACCGATCAGAAACAACCGCCGCGAGCGGTCGTATTTTGCTGCGATAAGGGAATCGCGCGCAAGCAGATCAGCCATCACCTTGACCTGGATGGAGATACCGACCGTCAGCAATATCATCGGGACAATGTCGATGCGGCTCCAATCGTTTGGGTTGGATAGCCAGCGGCCGATGAAGTTTAGCGAGAAGCCGAGAATGATCCCGGCGGCCGTCAACGAGCCATTGCGGAAGGTCGAGTCGATCTTCTCCTCTAGGTCGGGGTCGAGTTCACTCATCGTCTTTCTCCGGATGGCATCCTGCAAAGAAAGGCAGAAGTGACAGAAACAGGCAAGGTCCCCGCCTTCTAGTTTCCTGCGGGATTGCGTCGGAGGGCTCCCTCTATGAAAAGCCTGCAATCACCATCTTTGCCGCCGGTAAGGTGTTAGCTTTCGAAGACAAAATACCGATGCCGGAGGTCGGGGAGAAGAGCGGTGCCTGTCTCCCCGACGCATTGCTCCACACCCGAAGTCACTGAGACTTCAGGGGCAGGAAGCCTCGTCGTTCATGTCGCGGCGCCGACGGCCGAGCCCCGAGCGCTGGCGCGGAGCACAAAATAAACCGCCCCGCCGATGCCGACGCCGAAGAACCAGCCATAGGTTGCCCACCAACTCGGCAGGATCGAGGTGAATGTCGGCAGGATCGAGGAAAACAGCGCTCCAATGATGAGCGCGATGAAAGCATTTCTATGCCAGCCGTTCTGGAACCGAAACTCGCCATTTTCCTGGTAGAGCGCCGCGACATTTAGCTCGCCCCTCCGGATCAGATAGTAATCGACCATCATGATCCCGAAGATCGGCCCCATGCTCGAGCCGATGAAATTGACGAAATGCGCAGCACTCGTCTCCCATGGTGCAAAGGGGTAGAGTACCAACGCAATCAGGGCCGCAATGTAGCCACCTCGCTTGAAGCTAATCTGCCGGGGAAAGACATTCGAGAAATCGAATGCCGGCGAGACGAAATTTGCGACCACGTTGATACCAAGTGTTGCGACCGCGAAAGTCAACGCTGCCAGAAGCGCCAAGAACCAGCTGTCGAATTTCGCCGAAATCGCCTCCGGATGTAGGAGTACCTCGCCATAGACGGTGAAGGCAGCCGTTGTCGTCACGCCCGCAACTAGGCAGAAGGCCAGCAGGTTGATCGGCAATCCCCAGAGATTGCCTTTTCGCAAGGTCTTGGTGTCCTTGGCGTAACGCGAGAAGTCGCAGAAATTCAGGTAGAGCGCTGCGAAATATGTAATCCACGTCGCAGCCACGGCTGCGAGCGCCGGAAAGGTTCCTGGCTCACCGGGGACACCCGCATCCTTGGTCTTTTCCAACAGCACATCGCGCGGGATTTCGCTGCCGAAGGAGAAGCTGCCTGCCTTTACCACCAGATAGATGGCAAGCACCAGCATCATGATCCACACGGCAGGACCGGCCAGATCCTGAAACTTGCGCACCGTCTCCATACCGCGCTGGATGATCAGGAGCTGCAGCGCCCAGACAACGACGTAGCAAATAACCTCAAGCGTCGAATGGCCGAGCATATGGCTGTTCTGATGGAAGGCGAGAATGCTCTCATTGCGGATGAGTAAGGCAACGATCGCGCCCGAAGCCGCCGCGGTCTGTGCGCCGTACCAGAAGCAGGCGACGACGGCGCGTACCAGCGCGGGAACATTCGCGCCGAAGGTGCCGAAAGAGGCGCGGGCAAGAACGGGGAATGGCACACCCGTTTTCACGCCGGCATTGCCGACCAAACTCATGAGAACGAATATAACCAGCGAGCCGATACCGATCGCGATTACGAAGTTGATGAAGCTGCCGCATAGCAGGAACAGACTGGCGGCAAGGTAATAGCCCCACAAACTATGAACGTCGGATGTCCACACATTGAAAATACTGAACGCGCCCCACTTCCTCTCCTCCGCGGGTGCCAGATCTTCATTGTGCAATGAAGGCGATGGATTTTGTATTGTCATTTCCCCTCTCCCCATTTGCGCGAGTCTACCGGACTCGTTCATCAGCATGCTCCCAAACTACCCATGTAGCAATTGCAATATGGTGCAGCCCGGCGCCCGCCTCGCTAGCAATCAAGCAGAGGGGTTTTCTCTTTATTGAAAGCAGTTTGCGCGGAAACCCGCAGAAAGGACTTCCGGTGGGATTTGAGCCTGAGCTCTCTGCGATGGAACACATAGCGCCAGGAACGGTCGTCTTGTTTCGATCAACCTCGGCAGACGCAAATCGATAACGAATAATCGCATGGGCGTAACGGCAGGACCGTCCCGCCCATGCGATGTAACGGCCAAAATCCGCCTAGCGTTTTGCCGCCGTAAGCGCGTGTTCCAGATCGGCAATGATGTCGCCTGCCGCATGCAAGCCGACATTCAGGCGGATCGTACGGTCGCTGACGCCGAAGCGCGCAAAGACATTGGTCTCCGGTGAAATGCTGAGCGCTGCCTTCGCCGGGACCACGAGGCTTTCGGGGCCGCCCCAGCTGACGCCGATGCGGATGAGGCGTAACGCGTCCACGAAACCGGCCACCTCGATGCGATCGGAAACCTCGAAGGAAAACAGACCGCCAAAGCCGCTGAAGCTGCGCTTTCCGGGATGATCGCCGAATGCGGGATGCATGACTCTGCCCACATCCTCATGTCTCTGCAGCCAGGAGGCAACCTCAAGACCGGCCTCATGATGATGGCGCATGCGGAACGGCAGGGTCTCCAGATTGCGAAGGACGAGCCATGCCTCGAAAGGCGCGAGCTTGGCACCGGTATAGGGATAGATTTCACTATTGATGCGATCGATATGCACCTTCGAACTGGCGACGAGACCCGCCACCGTATCGCTCTGCCCACCAAGATATTTAGAGGCGGCATGGATGACGATATCGATGCCGAGGGCAAGCGGGCTTTGAAAGAGCGGTGTCGCCCAGGAATTGTCGACCACCGTCACGACGCCATGACGGCGCGCAGCGTCCGCGATGGCGCTCAGATCTTGCACCTCGAACACCATGGAGGTGGGGTTTTCGAGATAGACGAGCTTGGCGCCGGGAAGTGCCGCTATCATCGCCTCCGTATTGGCACCGTCCACGTAGTCGACGGCAACGCCAAAACGCTTCAGCACCTTTTCGAAGAAGCGGAAGGCGTCGCTATAGACGTGCCTGACGGTAACGATGCGGTCGCCCGGTCCCACGAAGGCCAGGACAGCTGCCGCAATCGCACCCATGCCGCTCGAAAAGGCGCGCGCCGCGTCTGCACCTTCCATCTCGGCGACCTTGCGCTCCAGAATGCGAACGGTCGGATTGTCGCCGCGCGAATAGATCGGCTTCTTCGATCTACCGGCAAAAACATCCTCCAGCTCCCTGTAGCTGTCGAACAGAAATAGCGATGTTTGGTAGATAGGCGGTACTGCTGCATCGAAAGGGTCATCACGATGCGGCATTTGCGCATCGGGGATGGCAGCTCGGCAGGCATAGAATCTCGGTGTCTCGTTCATGGCATACCTCAATGTTCAGGGGTGAATGGTCGATTGGCGAGCGAGCTGGCACGGTGCATCAACGGATCCGTTTCGCCACGCCGCGAAACAGCCGAGGGTGGCAACAAAATCGTCTGCGATGCGCGGATCGTTCCCAGCGACGGCTGCTTTCGTCACGCGCCGAATCGAGGCAGCGAGCCGAGGACAGGCTGGTCATTTTCATCAGAAAGGCCCGTCAGATCGGGCGACAGCAGCCGGTCCATGAAGAAGCGCTCGCGCAGCAGCATGACCAGAAGCGCCTTCTTGTGCGGAAACTGGATATGCTTGACCTTGGCAAAGCCGGAACGGTCGAGATTGCGGATCTGCTGGGCGTGATGATGGATTGGCTCGCCGACGATCCGGCGTGTACGCGCATCCGCCAGGAACATGTAATGCATCAACGACGGCAGCCAAGCGCTGACAAACGTCTTGCCGCGGAAACCGTCCTCGCCGATCGCCACATGCCAGCCGCGATCGAAGCAATCGGCTTCGTAGTGCGGTCCGATCCGGTCTTCCTTCGCCCAATAGAGCTCGAAATAGCCAAAGGGCACACCACCGAATGTTCCGATCAGCGGGAGTGTGCGCGGGTCTGCCAGACGGCTCGCAACGAAGTCGCGGTGATAGGAAATATCGCCGCTATCCTCCCATATGGCCGCCACACGCGGGTCGTTCATCCAGCGATGCAAGTGCTCGAGATCGGTATCGAGATCGGCGACATGGAAGCCTAGCTGCGTATTCAGCCAGGGAATGAAGCGGCTATAAACGCGGCCAACGGGTTTCGGCGGCCTCTGCGGATGATGGATGCCGTTGGTCAGGACCGGCACCTCGGGATATGAGGGGCGCGTGCTTCCAAGCCAAAACTTCGGCTGCTGGAAAAGGAACTCTGGGCGCACGATCAAGCGGTCTTCGCGCCGCTCGATGGCACCTGCTTCCAAAAGGCGTCTTGCCAGATCGTCTTCAGCAAGCTCGACCTCGAAGGAGGCCAGTTGCGGATTGCATACCAGAACAGCTTCCGACACAGCGTTGACGATATCCTCGTCCGCAGCTGGAGAGACAGATGTCGATATATCATTTAACACCAGCAGCTTATTTGTCGATCCTAAGAAATTACCTGAGGCTACCTCAACCCCGCGATAGGAGACACGAAAGCTGCCTGCTGCCTGTCCTGAAAATACGATAAGCGGTTGCCCAAAGACGAGAGCATGGCTCGCAAAGCCCGAAACCGGCAAGCGCAGATCAGACACTCGCGCCACCGTCGCCTCGCTCTTCAACGCCAAGGAAACATCCATCTTCTTCTCCCTATCTTGAAAGTCGCGTAATTCCGGGACCAGAGGACGTACCCGGCGCTAATTCCGCAGTGACGAATGGCATCCTGCGAAATTCAAAATATTTCCGGGAATTCTTTCTTAATTTTTGGCTGAATTTCCGATGCCTCCGTTCGTCATGCAAACAAATCGACGATATATCCGGGGAATTCGGATACATTTATAGCTGAATGCGGGAATATTCGACCAGTTTAAATCAATATCCATCGCGGATGTTGATATGTATACATTATTGTATTTACAACAACTGGCGATTTCCCGACGAATTCTGGGGAGATTTGCAAAACAATGACTGTTCACGATTCGAACGCCAAGGCAGCAAATCAGTCCAACTACATCGGCAAATGCTCGCTATCGCCTACTCAATCGCGAATCTGGCTCTTGTCGGAGACCGGCAATGAGATCGTCTATGGGCGACAAATACTTGCTGTTACCTTTCCTTCAATCTCCACCGCTGTCGCGCGTGAGGCTCTTGCTGCCCTTTCACGGCAACACCCGCTCATCACATCGCAATTCGAGGCGCGAGCCGGTGGTGCGGTCCAACAAATCCTGAAGAGCGATGAAGCGGTCGAGATCATAGAGACGGAGCTGGCAACCAGCGACAGTCTTGAAGATGCATTGGCCGCAGCCGCAGCGGCAGAACGGGCTCGCGCGGTCGATCTGACGAACGGCAATCCGGCCCGCTTTACCCTGTTGACGCAGAGCGGACAGGCGATCGGCGCGATATTTTCCGCGCATGCCATACTTGCCGACGCCGCAACGCTCGATCTGCTGGCAACAGACTTCTTCCGCAATCTCGATGACGGCGGGCCAGCAACCCCCACCGAGACAGCGCTGGCCGATGCCGCCGTGTGGATGGCCGGCAACGGCGCACCGCGGGGCCAGGCGCCCGAGTTAGTCGACTTCTGGTTCAATCGGCTGATCGCACAGGACAATATCGCATCCCTGCTACTGCAGACATCGACAGGTAGGAGCATTGTCGACGAAGGCTGGCAGGAGCATATACTTGAAGTTTTCATGCCTGATCAATTGATCTCCATGGCATCGACCCTGGACGCTTCGCGCGACCTTCTCGCCGCTCTTGCGATCGTCCTGCGCCGCCATTCAGGCCATGGCACGCAGAGGATCGGATTGGTCACGCGGCCGAAGACACAAACAATTGCTGCACGCAGCGAGGATGTTTTGGTCCTGACGGCCAAGCTCGACGGCGCCATGACATTGGATGATGTCCGCCAAGCCTTCGTTGAGGAAGTCGAAGTCGCCGGACGACGTGCCCTGCCCTTCGAAGCACTTGCCGATGCACTTCTCCGACGCGACGAGTCTTTCGACACGACCGGTCTCGTCAAGACGCTGCTCGATGTACGCCCGCCCCTGCGCCTCCTGGAGGCTGCCTCCAACATACACGGCGTACACACCCCCATAGAGACGCAGGCTCGCCGCGACGCCGAGCTGGTCATTACCGTTTTCCCGGCATTCGGCGACAAGCTTCGTCTGAGCTTCGGCTTCGACCCGCAAAAATATGAACCTGGACAGATTGTCCGCCTGGCCAATGATTTCGCTGTCGCGCTTGCAAGACTCGGCAGCAATCCAAGTGAGCAGATCAAACATATTCCATTCGTTTCGGCGGAAGAACTCGACAGGCTTTCCGCACCCTATCCCGATGCGCCGGAGCCCGATGACGGCACGCCCATCCACAAGGTCATCTCCGCGCAGGCGACACGACGGCCCAATGCCTTTGCTGTGGCGCAGGGCGAGAATTCGATCACACATGGCGAACTGGAAGCCGCCGCCAACAAACTCTCACATCGTCTAATCGCCCTTGGGATCGGCCCGGAAAAGCGGGTTGCGATAGCGCTTGAAAAGTCGATCGATGCGATCATTGCCATTCTGGCGGTGCTGAAGTCCGGCGGTGCCTTTACCCCGGTCGAGCCGGATCATCCGGAAGCGCGCAATCGCCATATCCTCACGGCTCCCGATCTCTCGCTCGTCATTTCCAAGACAATGCACATCGCGAACCTGCCGAGCGATATTGCAACGCCCTTCCTCAACCTCGACAAGGTCGACCTTTCGACGGAAAGCAGCCAGGCGCCCGCAATCGCCATCGCCTTGCAGCAGCTGGCCTATGTGATCTATACCTCTGGCTCAACAGGCGTTCCAAAGGGCGTGGTGGTGGAACATGGTCCGCTTGCCCATCACTGCAAGGCAACGCTGCGCATCTATGAGATGAGCGATCAGTCCTGCGAATATCCAGTTCTCCCCTTCACCTCAGATGGCGGCCATGAACGCTGGATAGTGCCGCTGATGGCCGGCGGCGGCGTGGTGCTGACGCAGGACAAGCTCGCAACGCCCGAAGACGCCTTCGCAATGATGAAGCGCCATGGCGTCAACAATGCGAGCCTGCCCACCAGCTACGTGCGCGGCCTCGCCGAGTATGCGGGCGAGAACGGCGACATACCGCGGCTGCGGCTCTATTCCTTCGGCGGCGAGGCCTTGTCGCAGGCAGTATTCGACATAATCACCGAAAACCTGAAGGCGCGGCTGCTGATCAACGGCTACGGGCCGACCGAGACCATCATGACGCCGATGATCTGGAAGATCCCGGCCGGAACCCGTTTTGAGGGGACAGTGGCACCGATCGGCCGCGGCGTGGGCGACCGGCGCATCTATGTCCTCGACGCCGACCTTGCGCCTGTTCCGGTGGGCGTGATCGGCGAAATCCATATCGGCGGCAGCGGCCTCGCCCGGGGCTATCTTGGCCAGCCGGAGCTAACGGCAGATCGCTTCATTCCGGATCCTTTCACGCCGGGAGGCCGACTGTATAAGTCCGGCGACCTCGGCCGCTGGAGGGAAGACGGCATCGTCGAATTTGCCGGCCGCGTCGATCATCAGATCAAGCTGCGCGGCTTCCGCATAGAGCCGGGTGAGATCGAGGCTGTGCTGCGATCGGACCAGCGCGTCGCCGAAGCGGTTGTCCTACTGCACAATGAAGGCGGTCGCAGTTCTCTGGTCGCCTATGTGGTGCCGCGGGAGGGGGAAAGCCTTGGTATCACCGAGTTGCGCCGTGCAGCCATAACCGCCCTGCCCGATTACATGGTGCCGCAGACGATCATGCTGATCGACAGGCTACCAATGGGACCGAACAGCAAGCTTGACCGCGCCGCGCTGCCGGCTCCGCGCGTGCAGCGGGAGATGATCGCTCCTGCTGATGACAACGAGAGAGCGATCCTCCAAACCTGGAAAGAGATCCTCGACATCGGCGATATCGGGGTCACCGAGAATTTCTTCGATATTGGCGGGCAGTCGTTGGCGGCGGTGCGCATTGTATCCCGTCTGAAGATGCGTCATCCCGAATGGCCGCTCTCCATCGCCGACATGTTCAATCATCCCACAGTGCGGGATCTCGCGCTCGCCATCAGCGGCAAGCGCGACGAGGCCGGGGTCGACGTCGTCTATCTCCGCCGCAACGGCGATCGGCCGGTGCTCTATTGCTTCCCCGGCCTCCTCGTCAGCACGCGCGAATATATGCGGCTCGTCGATTATCTCGGGCCGGAACAGCCGGCGACAGGTTTCATCTGCTATTCCCTGACGGAAACCAAGACGCTCAGCACCCGCGTTGAAGACATCACCGCGCGCTATGCCGAGACGGTGCGCAGACAAGCCAAGGGGCGGCCCTGCGCCTTCCTCGGCTGGTCTTGGGGCGGATTGCTGGCCTATGAGGCCGCACGGCAAATCGGCAACGACATCGACTTGCGCATGATCGGCATGGTCGACGTTTGCGACATGGACGAGGAATTCACGGTTGGCGTAACACCACGCTTCTACGACGGCATCCGGGACAGCACCCATGCCGCCGTCCAAAACTGGCTCGCCCACACGCCAATGCGCGAGGACTGGAAAAGGCTTCTTACTGCCATGGATGCGGAAGTATACGAGCAGTTCCTGCATCATATCGTCAAACACAATGTCAAACTGCCGACGGACGGTCCGGATATCGGCTCGGAAGAGCACACATTCTGGATCCTCATCGACAATGGGATGATCTTCCGCAACTACCGTCTGGAAAGATCCGATTTCCGCATCCACTCCTTTGCGGCCGAGGATTCTCTGACCCGTTCCCTCAACGTCATCGACTGGCGCCGATATTCGCCGAATGCCACAGCATCGGAAATCGTTACGGGCACCAACCATCTGACGATCATCGGCAAGACGCCCTTCCATCAGCGTTTCGCGCGGCGGCTCGATCACGCTTTTGCGCCGGGCTCACTGTCCGCGGGCACCGTCAAGTAACCCCCTCTTACGACATCATTCTGGAGCTGCATCATGACATCGCACGTGCTCGACCTCGCCGGGGCCGGAATCGGTCCGTTCAACCTCAGCCTTGCCGCCCAGCTCGATTCCGTACCGCAGCTTTCCGTCCGCTTCTTCGAACGCCGCCCATCTTTCGCCTGGCACCCTGGAATGATGCTGCCGGGAGCCGAGATGCAGACCTCCATCCTCAAGGATCTGGTGACGGCCACGAATCCGACAAGTCGTTGGAGCTTTCTCTCCTATCTTGTTGCTCATAAACGCTTTTACCAATTCATTAATGCGGAATACGAGGCAGTGCCGCGCAAAGAGTTCGCCGATTACCTTGGCTGGGTTGCCAGCGGCCTGGCATCGCTCTGCTTCGGGTCGCGTGTACGCGAGATCCATGCCAATGGCGGCTCCTTCTCCGTGACAACCGATCACGGCGCGATCGGCGCCCTTAATCTCTCCGTCGGCATCGGTAAGGCCCCGGCTCGCCCAGCCTGGAGCGAACAGCTGGCGAAATCCATGACCTTCCACAGCAGCGAGGCTGCGCAGCGGCTTGGAGACGTCAAAGCCCCGCGCATAGCCGTCATCGGTGGCGGGCAAAGCGGCGCGGAGATCGTCGATGCACTTCTGGACCGGAACAGTACCTCGACCATCCATTGGATCAGCCGCCGTCCGAATTTCGAGCCGCTTGATGCCTCGCCCTTTACCAATGAACTTTTTACGCCAAGCTACATGGAGCGCTTCCACGGGTTGCCCGAAGAGTTGCGGCTTACCCATACACGTCGGCAGGTCCTTGCCAGCGACGGCGTCTCCGCCTCGACCTTGAAGAAGCTTTACCGTCGTCTCTATGAGCGCAAGCTTGAAACGCCGAGCGCGGCGGACCATGGCGTATCGCTCCGGCCCTTCCGCAACGTCGTCGCATCCGTTCAAGACGGCCAAGAGGTCACCCTGACGATGCGCAATGGTTTCGACGACAGCATGGAAGCGCTTACCGTCGACTTGATCGTTCTTGCTACCGGCTATCGTTTTGTTCTTCCCGATTTCCTGCATTCGCTGGAAAACCGCATCGAACTAGACTCCGTCGGCGAGCCGGTGCTGAGAAGCGACTTCTCACTGGTATGGGACGGCCCAGATGAGAACCGCATCTTCGTCCTGAATGCCGGCCGGCACAGCCATGGTATTGCCGAACCGCAGCTCAGCCTCACTGCCTGGCGAAGCGCCGTCATCGCCAACTCGCTGCTCGGTCACGAGCACTTCGACCTAGGTCAACTTGATCCCATCATTCGCTGGGAGACACAGACTTCACCCTCGAATTATTCTTCGTCCGTGGGGCTGGCGGCGGAATAAAGTGAGCGCTTTGGAGGCGGGAGATGTGATGGCGCAGGTCGAGCTTCATTGCCTGCGTGTGCGCAACGGATTTCGTGTGGTTGACCTGCTGTTGAGCGAGCCCGAGCGGCACCGGGCAGCGGCGTTTCGCTCGATCGAAGCGCGGCGGCTCTTTGTGGCGGGACGGTTTCTGTGCCGTCACATCCTCGGGAGCAGGCTAGGTTGCGCCCCGCAGGCTTTGTCGATCGCGACGACGCCGTCGGGCAGACCCTACCTGCCCGACCATCCAGATATCGACTTCAATATCTCTCATACTAGGGATCTAGTCGCGCTAGCAATCAACCATGGCGGCCGTATCGGCATCGATATCGAGCGGCACGACGCGTTTTCGGAAACGGAAGCGTTCGAAATCATGCCGATGATCCTTTCCGAACATGAGCTCGATCAAGTTCGTCAATTGGAGCCGCGACATCGCCGCGATGCATTTCTGGCCTGCTGGGTCAGGAAGGAGGCTGCGCTCAAATGTCTTGGTCTCGGCTTCCGCATCGACCCGCAGACGGTGACCGTCGCGCCGAATGGTACAACTCCCAGCACAGGAGACCGGGAGCCGGGCGCGTCGATATTCGTTCATTCCGGCCGGCTCGGCGACACAGAAGCAGGTGTTTTTGAATGGGCGGTCGCGACATCAAAGCCAATCTCGCAACCGACCTGGCGCCACCATGAGGCGTGCGATTCACTTCGCGGAATTCTTTGGAATCTGGAATAAAATCATATTGATAGATCATGAATTAGAAGACGTGATGCTTTTCCACTTCACTATCTTGACTCATATAATCATGTTTTATAGGGTCTCCTTCCAAAAAGAGGGGCAAACCGGAATGCAACTTTGGATTTCAGCGAGAGCCCGACATGATTACCAACCATTCGCCGTCGACGTCCAATGAGCAACTCCAAGCGGCACTCCATGCCTATCCGAAACTTCTCTCCGTCGCGCGCAGGGTCACCGGCTGCGTGACCTTGGCTGAGGATGTCGTGCAGGAGGTTCTGCTCCAACTGGTCTCCAAGCCGTTACGGGAAGGCATAGAGGCACCCACGCCCTATGTGATGCGCATGGTGCGCAATCTTGCGACCGACCAAATGCGGCGCCTTCGATATGAACGCGGTTTGTTCGTCGGTGAGGAGGTCGGCGGCAATGCCTCCGCCTATGGGAGTCCTGAAGAACACCTCCACGAGGCGGAGGCCTACAAGGCCTTCCGCTGCACAGTCGAAGCCATGCCCGCCAGAACCCGGAAGTTCTACGAGGAGCATTATTTCGACGACATCCCTCAAAACATCATCGCTAAGGAGGCCGGTGTGTCCTGCGCGCTCGTTTGCGGTCTTCTTCGGGAAGCCCATTCGCGCTGCCTTGCCGCCATCTCGCTCGAAGCGGGTCAGGATTGTGCCGGCGCTCGCAGGCAGAGACGCAGCCGGCCAGCACGTGTCCGGGAGATGCAGGCGTGAAGAACGCACTCTGTGCCCGGGATCCCGCCACCCAGGCGACAGCCAGCATGTCAGAAAGCCACAGCGCTGCAGCAGGAACGAAAATGAAAGATGAAATGCCCGCAGGGAACAATCGACAACAAACCGCGGTTTTTACGACCGAAGCCATACGCTTTGAGGTGGACGGCAAGACCATTCTCCATCCGCTCGATATCAGCTTCAATGCCGGCGAGATTTCCGGCCTGATCGGCCATAACGGCTCCGGAAAATCCACGCTGATCAAGTTGCTGGCCCGACAAATTCAGCCGACCGGCGGGCGTATCCTATTCGACGGCATTGCAGCCGCTTCCTATGACATGCGCGCTTTCGCGCGCGCCGTGGCCTACCTGCCGCAGGACACTTCGTCGGCCGGGGGCATGACGGCCGAAGAGCTTGTCGCCTGCGGGCGCTATCCCTGGCACGGAGCGCTCGGTCGCTTCACCGATCTCGATCGGGAAAAGGTGGAGACGGCAATGAAGCTCACCCATGTTGATACCCTGGCGGGCCGGATGGTGGAGACGCTGTCCGGCGGCGAGCGTCAGAGGGTCTGGATCGCCATGCTGGTTGCCCAGGACAGCCGTTGCCTGCTCCTCGATGAACCGACATCGGCACTCGATATTGCGCACCAGATGGAAATCCTGGGGCTCGTGCGTGAGCTTTGCCGGACGAAGGGCTTGAGCGTCATTCTCGTCTTGCACGACATCAATATCGCAGCGCATTTCTGCGACCATCTGCATGCGCTGAAGCAAGGGCATCTGATTGCAAAGGGAGCTTCGCAAAGCCTTATGAAGGGAGAGACGTTACAGATGATCTACGGCGCCAATATGGGCGTCACCGCGCATCCTGTGCATGGAACACCGCTTGCCTATGTCATCTGAACGCATCCTCGACAATCTTAAGCTATCGCGCCGTACGCTTCTGGCAGCTGCGGCACTTTTCGCGGCTCCTCGTGTCGGAACAGCCGCCGAGCCCATATCCGGCCCCATCGTCTCGCTCGATTACGGCTTGGCTTCGACACTGCTTGCGCTTGGTGTTACCCCCGCGGCGATCGCTTCGCTTGCCGATTGGGACTTATGGGTCATCGAGCCGAAAATGCCGCCTGGTGTCGTCGATCTCGGCACCACCAGCGAAATCAATCTCGAGCTTCTGGCGAGCATCAAGCCGGCATTGATCCTGACCACGCCCTATCTCGCTCCAATGAAGCCTCAGCTCGAAGCGATTTCACCGGTCTTGGAGCTGACCGTCTATGCCGAAGGCGGCAATGCGCTGCCGCGCTCCATCGAGGCGACGCGGCTGCTCGCCGAAGCGATCGGCCGACGACCACAGGCCGATGATTTCCTTACACGGTCCGAGCACTTCTTCAACGACTGCGCGGACAGGGTAAGAAAGCTCAAGCCGCCGCCGCTCGCATTGATCAATTTCGTCGATCAACGCCACGCGCGCATCTACTGCGGCGCAGGCCTCTACCAGAATGTCATGACCAGGATCGGCCTCGAAAATGCCTGGACCGGCACCGGCGACTATTGGGGTTTCGAAACGATCGGCCTTGAGCAATTGGCGACGCTCGACCAGAGTCTCCGGTTGATTGCCTTCGAGCCGCTTCTGCCACCCAATGTCCTCGACAATCTGCAGGACAGCCCCCTTTGGACCAGCCTCCCCTTCGTTCAGGCCGGACGGGTCTCCGTGCTCCCCGGCACATTGATGTTCGGCATGGTGCAGGAAGCGGAGCGCTTCGCGCATATCCTGCTCGATCACCTGGAAAAATTGGCATGACCCGCGTCGAAACAAGCAAGAGCTACGGCGCTCCTGTCGTGGCGCTGACGTTGCTGGCGCTCGCCGGCCTGCTCGCATGGCACCAGCTGGCCCCTGATTGGTCACGATTGCTTCAACAGCAAGCCGGTTACGATCCGCAGCGCCTGTTGCTGCTTTATTCAACCCTGCCCAGGATCGCGACTGCATTGCTGGCCGGTGCCGCCCTTTCGCTATCGGGAAGCCTGCTGCAGCAGGTACTGCGCAATCCGCTGGCCTCGCCGTCGACGCTCGGTATTTCCGCCGGCGCCAACTTGACGCTGGTTGCCGTCATGCTTGCCTTTCCCGCCCTTCAGGGGCTAAGCCGCGATGTGGTCGCCCTGTTCGGCAGCGCGGCAGCGGCAAGCGTCGTCTTCCTCATCGGCGCAAGGCGCGGCTTCTCACCACTAGCGCTCGTCCTTGCCGGGTTGATTGTCGGTGTCTGGTGCGGCGCACTTGCCGCCATTCTCGTCCTCATGAACGAACGCTATCTGTCCGGACTGTTCATCTGGGGCGCCGGATCGCTGGCTCAGCAAAGCTGGACCATTCCCCTTTCTCTTCTGCCGAAAGTCACCATTCTAGCCGTCGCGGCCTTGCTGATGGCGCGGCCGTTGTCGCTCATCGAACTTGGCGAAAGCGGCGCGAGCGGACTTGGTCTTTCGGTCAAGCGCACCCGTATCGCCGCCGTCTGCGTTGCGATTGCACTTGCAGCAATCGTCACCAGCGCGGTCGGCATCATCGGCTTCATCGGCCTGATCGCTCCTCGCATCGCTCAGCTTGCCGGCGCCCGACACATGAAAAGCCAGCTCATCTGGTCGCCGCTTATCGGTGCAGGCCTCCTGCTGCTGACGGACGAGGCGCTCCTGCTCCTTTCCGGAGCGTCTTCCACATTCCTACCGACAGGAGCCATTACCGCTCTGATCGGAGCCCCGCTGCTCTTATTGATGCTGCCGCGTCTGAAAGCGATGCGAGGCAACGCTCCGAACTCGATGCAGAATGCGGCCCACGCCGTGCACATTTCGAGGACACTGCTACATGCATCGATCCCCGTGCTCGTTCTTCTCCTGATCGGTGCGGTCTTCTTCGGCCGCGCACCCGAGGGCGCATGGACGTTGCTGAGCCTTCGGCACTGGCCCGACGTACTGCCCTATCGCCTGCCGCGCATCGTCGGTGCCTTCGCTGCCGGTACGATGCTCGGGGTTGTCGGCACAATCTTGCAACGCCTCTCCGGCAACGAGATGGCAAGCCCCGAAGTGCTGGGGATTTCGGCTGGCGCCACCCTCGGCGTCACCGCCGCACTATTCATCCTGCCCGCCCCTGGCATGGCCGCACAGCTCGGTTTCGGCGGCCTGGGCGCATTTGCAGTTCTCATCGCCATGTTCCTATACGGCATCCGATCCGGTTTTGCGCCGGAGCGCGTGCTTCTGACGGGCATCGCGCTCGGCGCCATGCTGGATGCATTCATCAGCGTGCTCGCCGCGGGAGGCGATCCGCGCGCGATGATCGTCATGCAATGGATGAGTGGTTCGACCTATCTCGTCGACGCACCCAAGGCAATCGCGGCAACGACTGCCGCGGCGATAGGCCTTGCGCTTGCCTTTCTGGCGCATCGCTGGCTCGACCTGCTGCCGCTCGGCCCACAGGCTGCCCAGGCGATCGGCATCCGCGTCAATCAGGCCCGCGCCAGCCTCTTTGCTCTTGCCGCAGCCATGACAGCCGCCGCGACCCTGGTCGTCGGCCCCCTGAGCTTCATCGGCCTCATGGGTCCACATCTTGCCCGGGAACTCGGATTGCGCCGCGCTGCGCCGCAGCTTACCGGTTCAGCGCTTGCCGGCGGCGGCCTGATGGTCCTAGCTGACTGGTTCGGCAGGATGATCGCCTTTCCCTACCAGATGCCCGCAGGCCTGGTGTCCGCTCTCGTCGGTGCGCCGTTGCTGTTGCTCCTACTGATGAAGCGACGCAAAGCGACCTAGGGCGCGGACTGATTAGCACGCAGCCAAATTCGAATTGATGCAAGTTTGACGAACGCCAGATAGTTGGCTGCGAGCTTGTTATATCGGGTTGCAGCGCGCCGACATTGCTTGATCTTGTTGGAGAACAGCTTAATCAAGTTGCGTGCGCGGTACAGATACACGCTAAAGCAGATCGGGTCTTTGCGATTTCGTTTTGGCGGAATGTTCGCCCATGCTCCTTGTGGCAGGCAAGTTCCCTAATCGAATCCGCCTCGTATCCGCGATCCGCGAGTAACATCGTTTATGGAAGCAAGGCGCCCAGGAGAACCGAACACAACAGATTATCGTACGCCTCACCAGGCTTGAGCGCGAGATGGACCGGCAAGCCATTGGCGTCCACCATCGCGTGGGTCTTGGTCGTCGGGGCCCCTCATGAGCGATCCATATCTTGATGACTGTTGTCGGCGATGCAAGCTCCGTGCTGGAGCAAGCGGACGACCGAGGTATCGATCATTCGCATCGCCGCGTCGCGACTGGCGGCCAGGGCATCCATGATCCAGTCCCAGACGCCAGCCCGCCGCCACCGAACGAAGCGACTATAACAAGTGGTGCGGGGACCGTAGTTCTTCGGCAGGCGCGCCAAGGCGCACCAGAACGCAGTACCCAAAAAAATGCCATCGAGCACGCGACGATCATTTACGCGCCGAGCGCCGCGCGCCCTGTTCGGCAGCATCGGTTCGATGGGGGTCCATTCGTGATCGCTGAGTTCGTAGCGCATAATTCGTGACTCCGGTTTCAGAGTTTAAATCACGTCTCCGGCAGCGCCATCAACCGGCCGCGCCCTAAAGCTGTGCCACTAATGCTCTGAATTTACTTTCGCTTTCGGCGACATAGTGGACTTGGCCGCACTTTCAACTGGCGCGACCCGGTCGCGAACGACCCGGCTCCGACATTGGCTGCTTGTTCTTGAGCCAATGTGAGCGTCGCTTCCGCTCGCCAATGTGGTAGACTTTATCCTCGACCTGAGGACGCCTAGCTCGGAAGAGAGTCTCGTGCGGTCGAACGAGGAAAACCGCCCATGCCCACCTTGCAGCCCGTGGATCGGTTGGAATTTCAGATCCTGATCGACAATCTGACCGATAGCTTGTCTACGGCCCCGCCGAATGTCACGCTTGAGTGGACAGCACTTATGCGGGCGGGCATGCGACAATTATCCGGCCGCTGCCAATGTTGTGCGAATCACGGCTTGGCAGTCGTCGTCAAAGCGTTTCGTGGCGCGGCGAGCCGCGTTGTTCTGTTCGATGCCGGTCCAGTGGAGTTCGCGGTCGAATACAATGGGACCCGGTTGGGCATCGACTTCGCCAGCATCGATGCTGTTGTGCTCTCACACGGGCACTGGGACCACGCCGGCGGCCTGCCGATTGCGTTTGACCTCATCACCAAAGCAAATGGCGGCCGCCCGGTTCCCTGCTATTTGCACCCCGGCATGTTCCGCCAGCGCGCCTTGCCGCTCGCGGGCGGCGGATTACTTCCCATCCGTGAGATCCCTTCGCCGAGCGAGCTCGTTGCGAAGGGAGCCGTTCCGGTCGTCACGACTGAGGCGCAAGTCCTGCTCGACGATATGTTTCTAGTCAGCGGCGAGATTCCCCGCATGACGAGCTACGAGAAGGGGTTCCCCGGCCACAAGCGGCGGAGCGAGGACGGCCAATCTTGGGAAGATGATCCGCTCATCATAGACGAGCGCTTTCTGGCCGTTCACGTGGGCGGCAAAGGCATTGTCGTGCTCACGGCCTGCTCGCACGCAGGTATCATCAACGTTCTCAGACATGCGCAGTCCAGTTTCCCGGCGATCCCGCTCTATGCTGTTGCTGGCGGCTTCCACTTGGCGGGCGGCAACGAGAAAATCATTGCCGAATCCGTGCGCGACATCGGAACGTTCGGTCTTACCTTGATCGCGCCGGGCCATTGCACGGGCTGGCGGGCGGTGAATGCCCTCGCGAACGCCTATGGTGATAGCACCGTGGCACCCTTGGCCGTCGGAAAGATATTCGCAATCTGACGCGCGACCATTCCAAACGTGAGGCCCCGACTTCAGTTCCTGGCTCTTCGCGTCATTCAGCTGTGCGGTGCATAGCGGATTCTGGCAAGCAGTCCGCCCGGCAGTTTTATTGGTTCGCGGCCTGGTGCGGCCAAACGTGGCCCGACCACCAAAGGCACTACGGTAATCGATGAGAAGATGATGGAGGCTGGCCATCGGCCGGAGGCGGGCGGGCCACGGCTCGTGGCATTAGACAGAACGTCGCGTGCTCCCATGCCCGGTTTCCAAGCAGGCCCTGACGGAAGACACTGTAGAGCCGATTTGGAAAAGAAGCTGGATGGGAGGTTTAGAGGCAGAGCTTCGCCGCTTGGGAAGTACGCGATGAGGGGACGCAGGCGCCGTGCAGAGACGGCGCCTGCCAGGAACTTACCAGCGATACTTCAAGGAAGCCGTGACGTTCCGGCCCTGCCCGAGATAGCAATAGCCTTCGTTGCAGACCGTGAGGCGGCGGTTGGCGATGTTGCGGACATCGACGGATGCAATAAGCCCCTTGTATTTCCGATCAATCGCGCCGAAGTCGTAAGACATAGCGGCATCGAGATAGAAGCTCGCATCATTCTTGGCTGTGTTTGCCGTGCTGGTATAGGTCTCGCCCGTGTAGCGGATGCCGGCACCGACGGTCAGACCCTTGGCAACCGAATCCTCCTGGAAAGTGTAGTTCGACCATAGGCTGGCGATGTTCTGCGGCGTCACAGACGGAGCATTGCCCGCATTGTCGCCACGCGTGATTTCGGAATGGTTATAGGCATAAGCTGCAACCACATCCCAGCCTTCGGCGATATTGGCCCGTGCCTCGAGCTCGATACCCTTGTTGGTCACTTCGCCAAGGGAGGCATAGATGCCCGTCAGCGGGTCGACCAGAACCGGCTTGTTCTTTTCGACGAGATGATAGGCGACGGCCGAAAGGAGGATGTCGGTCCCTGGCGGCTGATACTTGACGCCAAGCTCGTACTGTTCACCCTTTGCGGGATTGAGCACACTACCGGATGCGGATCGCTGCGTGACCGGATTGAAAGAGGTCGAGTAGCTGGCGAATGGCGCGATCCCGTTGTCGAAGAGATAAAGCGCGCCAGCCTGCATTGAAAACGCGCTTTTGTTGAGACTGCTGTTCGTCGTCGTATTCGACGAGACAACCGTTGTATCGGTCGACTGCTTGACCCATGTCTGGCGCCCGCCAAGCGTGAAGCGCCACTTGTCTAGTTCGATCTGGTCAAGCGCATAGGCGCCAAACTGTTGGAGGCTCGCGTTGACCCGGCTGAAGTTGTAGCTCGGTGTCGGGCCGGACACCCC
Organism: Rhizobium sp. BR 314; assembly: GCF_047445805.1. Classification (NCBI taxonomy): domain Bacteria; kingdom Pseudomonadati; phylum Pseudomonadota; class Alphaproteobacteria; order Hyphomicrobiales; family Rhizobiaceae; genus Rhizobium; species Rhizobium sp. BR 314. The sequence goes on from NZ_JARWLA010000016.1 coordinate 58,206, forward strand.
ATAGGTCGGGTTGGTGATATCGAACTCATAGGCCGGGCTGGACGTCGCATCCATGCCATAGGCAAAGGAATCGCTCATCCGGGTATAATCCAGGCCGAACAGCATTGTATGCGCAGCCGGACCGGTGTTGAATTTGGACTCGAGCTGGTTGTCGACCTGGAAGACGTTCATCCTGTCGCCGATTGCCGTTGCCCCCCGGTTGGCAACGTTTCCTGTCCAGCCGAGTGTACTGAGGTACCGCGCCTTCAGATCGAGATGAGAGAAGCGAAGGTTCTGGCGGAAGGTGAAACCACCGTCAAACTCATGCTCGAATTGATAGCCGACCTGCTGCTGCTTGGTCTTTTGATAGTCGTAGTCCGGATCGCTGTCCCGAAAATTAAGAACATTGCCATCGGGGCCGATCATTGCACCGACATTGGCATCCGCCGTCGTCGATTGCGCCGATCCGTAGATCGTGAACTTCGTTGCGTCGTCGGGCTTCCAGGTGAAGGACGGTTGGATGAGATAGCGGTCATCGGCAATGTCAAAGTTGGTATCGCCCTTTCGTGCAAGCCCGGTGATCCGATACAGCATCGTATCGTCGTCCTTGCTGATCGGTCCGCTAAAATCGAACATCGTCTGGGCGCGATCCGATGTTCCGTAGAGGATACCAACCTCTCTAATCGTCTCCTCCGTTGGCAGTTTCGATATCTTGCTGACGATACCGCCCGGAGAGCCCGCGCCGTAGAGGACGGATACCGGTCCCTTGATGATCTCGACTCGATCGAGCGCATAGGGATCGGTCCTGAACATAGCATAGTTCATATAGGGCTGCCGCAGCCCATCGCGATAGTCACCGTCTGTTGTGACGTCATTGCCACGAATATAAATCTGGTCGAAGCGCGGATCGAAGCCGTAGGAGCCGGTCTGAACACCGGCAGAATAGCGCACAGCCTCGACGACATCCTGAACACCGCGCTCTTCTAGCTCTTTTCGGGTAATCACGGATACGGAGCGAGGCGTTTCGATCACCGGCGTGCTGATCTTGGTGGCACCGCCGCTCTTCTTTGCGGCCACCGTCGCATTGTCACTTCCCTCACCCGACTGGCCATCGACGATGATCGGTGCAAGTTGGGTAGCGTTTGCGTTGTTGGCCTTGCCGGGCGCGTCCTGCGCAAAGGAGGTTCCGCTCAAGACAAACATCGTAGCAAGTGCCGTGGCGCCACCTGCAAAATATAGCCGCTTACGCGACAAGCTATTGATATAGTTATATGACTTTTGCTTCATCAGCTCTTTCGCCTGCCCGTTTCTGAAATGGATGGCGCAAGTTAGTTCGATGGCGCAGCCGACGTCAATAATAGGTGAGTAAAAGAGTCATATTTTTTTACTGGATTTTGCTATCACATTGCTGGGCGGCTACGCCGAGCAGACGGCTTGGCCGCAACCCAACGCAAATTCCCCCGAATAAAGTGTTCAAACCGCTTGTCAGATCACGCTTCAAATAATATGAGTGCTGAATTCATATTTTAAATTGCAGCACCGGTTGTTCGCGTGCTTCGCTTTCTTTATCTGCCGGAGTGGCCATGAATCACCCCTCATCAGATTACGCGGCCGCAACGACAGCACCTGTCACTCTTGCCGGCTGCACATTCACAGATCTGAAGTTCAGCAATGCCGATCAGCCACACAGAATCTTTCTCTTTCGACCTGATAAGCCGGCGCCACCGGAGGGGTGGCCGGTCCTCTACCTAACCGATGGCAATGCATGCTTTGCCACCGCCGTCGATGCGCTGAAGGTGCAAGCAAGCTATCCTAGTGGCACCAATGTCACCGAAGGCGTGATCGTCGCCATCGGCTATCCAACCGAAGACCCTTATGATCCCCTTCGCCGTTCCTGGGATCTCAGCCCTCCACCGGGGCGGATCTATCCGCCGTTCTATCCTAACACACCCGATGTAAGAACCGGCGGCGCCGAACGTTTCCTGGCGCTTATCGAGAACGAGCTTAAACCGTGGATAGAGGGACAAACCCGGATCGACCGGTCGCGCCAGTCGCTTTTCGGTCATTCGTTCGGGGGTTTATTCATGCTTTATGCGCTATTCAAGAAACCGGACGCTTTCAATCGCTGGATTTCCGCGAGCCCTGCGATCTATTGGGAAGACGCCTCGATTCTTGAGATGGAACGGGAGTTCCTAGAGAAGAATAGTGTGCCCTTCGATGCTGAGCTGCATCTTTCCGCGGGGCAATATGAGGGCGAGATCCTCGCACCCTTTCACAAGGGAACTGCCGAAGAGCAGAAGCGGCAGGAGCACACCAAAGAAACGCGCACAATAGAGCTCGCCCACGACATGGCGCTCCGATTGACCGAGCTCACCTCCTCCTCGTCGACGATCGCATTCGAGGAATATGCCGGAGAAAACCATATGTCTGTCCTCCCCGTGGCGTTGAATAGGGCGGTACAGATCGCGTTCCGCAGGCCGGACTAGGCAGCACCTCCTCGTCTGTTGTTCGAACGAGCAGGCGATTTGATGTCGCGTCATCTATCCCATGGAGGATCGCGCCAGAGCTCCGCGAGAAAATCGATGAAGACGCATATTCGACGATAGTTCGTCGACGAGATCAAAAAGAACTTTCTTTGCAAAGGTAAACTATCAGGTTAACGAGCTTGATACCGTATTGATGTTCGCTGGTGCGCCGTCTTTGGTGCGCAACATCCTGATGTTTTTTATCACTATTGTGCTCCGAGAAGATTAAGGCGGATTGTCGGAACGCGGCGACCGACGTCAGCAAGAGGATTTAATGAAGCCCACCGGCTGATCGTTACCAGTCAAGCATTGGCAGGCAAGAATCGTTCCGAAAACCGGATGCCGACTCCGAGGTTACGGCGTCTTTTGCTTGCGGCCTGAGCGAAGGCCCGGAGGTTTCGTGTTCTCCGGGTTAATTTCCGTGAACAGTTCAGAAACATTCACAGACAAGACTTTCGCGAAGGCCTCAAGGGTCGCTACGGTGACGTTTTCCGTGCCTCTTTCAACCCGCCCAACATAAGAGCGGTCGATTTCCGCTTCGAACGCTAGCCGTTCCTGCGACAGGCCTTTGATGACCCGAAGCCGCCTTAGATTCCAACCGATTGTCTGTCGCACGTCCATTTCGCAACACATGCATATTAACGGCTTGACAATCGACGGACTGACAGTCTCTAATTATTCGCGATAAGTTGCCTTTGCGGGACCGTTCGCCGGATATGGTATGGGATTATGCCCTCTGATCCACTCTTTTGCCCTAGCGGAAGACTTGTCCCGTCGGAAAGGCAGCGAGCGGCTCGCGTCGCCAAGTCAATGGTCAATAACAAGGCGCGCGTGACAGATCGCAGGAATTCCTGAAAGCGAGGATGCCATGGATGGATGATCGAGCAGCGATACTCTTTATAAAGAACTCACGCGTCCCGGAGGGATATCGACGCTCAGCCGATCCACCCTAACGACCGCCATGTATCCAAGCTCCTGGCTAGCTAAAAAGACGAGGCGGTAGAGCCGCGAGGAGTTAGCGCGCGGGAGATCGATTGACAATAAGGAAGCAAATCATGAGTACGGATTACATCGTGATTAAGGATTGGCACATCTTAACCGAAACCGAAGCGATCGAGGTTGCCGTCGACCGGCATGGTGAAGATGAAACCACATCGGTTGCCTATTGTGCGCTTGAGGCCTGGGGCGATCGTGGTGACCCAGAGTATCGATTTTGGTTCGACCTGTTTCTCAAGTTGATACAGCGGAATCATGTCGGCTGGGCCTAGAGATCAGGACGACAGCTGCCATTCTGGTGCGTCAGACATGTGATGGTAGCCGCTTCGGCATCATAGCCTTATCAATGAACCGCGTCTTCTTGAGGAACGCGCCAAGAGCCGGATCCCCTATCTTGCAAATGGATCAGTTAACGTCAGTATCGTCGGCGATGTGACAATCGACGATGCTGTCAGGCGAAGTGAGAAATTGCCCCCGCATCGCCTCAAGCAAAATGTTACCGATAGGGTTGATGCTCCGGTAATCCTCCCCGTGAAGAAGGGGCTTTAAAAGTAGAATTTTCTCGGCCAGATGCTCGAGGAGATTTCGATGAAGAAGAGCCGATTTAGCGGAGCCCAGATCATGGCCTTGTTGCGCCAGGCAGAAGGTGGGATGCCGGTGCCCGAGCTTTGCAGGGAGCATGGGATCAGCAGTGCCAGTTTCTACAAGTGGCGTGCGAAGTATGGTGGCATGGACGCCTCGATGATGAGCCAGATGAAGGCTCTTGAGGAAGAGAACCGCCGATTGAAACGGATGTATGCCGACTTGAGCATGCAGGCCGACCTGCTGAAGGAGGCTCTTGGAAAAAAAATGACGCGGCCATCCCTGCGCCGGGAGCTGGCCGAGAAAGCAGTGGCGCAACACGGTGTGTGCATCGCCCTGGCATGCAGGACGTTTGGCGTCAGCGAGACGTGCTGCCGGTATAGCCCGAAGCGCAATGCCGACAACGAACAGATCGCTGATCTGTTGCTTGGGCTTGTGAGGGTGAAGAAGACGTGGGGTTTCGGCCTATGCTTTCTGCATCTGCGCAATGTCCAGGGGCATCGGTGGAACCACAAGCGTGTCTACCGCATCTATCGGGAGCTTGAACTGAACCTCAGGATCAAGCCTCGGCGGCAGCTCAAGCGGGAGAAGCCGGATGAACTGGCGGTGCCGGATGCGCCGAACGTGGTCTGGTCGATGGACTTCATGGCCGATCGTCTCGCGGACGGACGGCAGTTTAGGCTACTGAATGTGTTGGATGACTCCAACCGCGAAGGCCTGGGCATAGAGGTTGACTTCTCGCTACCTGCCGAGCGGGTCGTGCGCAGTCTCAACCAGATCATCGAATGGCGGGGCAAGCCGCTGGCAATCAGGGTCGATAACGGCCCGGAATACGTCAGTGGCACGCTTATGGAATGGGCTGAGACACGGGGAATTGCCCTGAACTACATCCAGCCGGGCAAGCCGCAACAGAACGCTTATGTCGAACGCTACAATCGTACGGTTCGGCATGAATGGCTTGATCTGTATATTTTTGTCAGCATAACGGAGGTGCAGGAGATCGCTACAGAGTGGCTTTGGACATATAACCACGAACGGCCCAACATGGGCATAGGCGGCATTACACCCGCTCAGAAACTGAAAATGGCCGCGTGAATTCTACGACAGAGCCCCGTCAAAAACGGGAGGATTACCCCCGAGGAACTGATGCCGTGGAATTATTCTAATCGGCAAACTGCTGAAGCATGACTGATCCAGAGCACAGAGGCCGCTCGTGGGGCACATGCGTCTGCCCTTTTACTGCAGGAAGAGCTCAGAGGGGATACTTTTGATCGCAGAAACGGACGAGTCCCGCCATCATTTGGGTATCCTTTTCCACCATGGTAGCGAGAATACCGCGACGTTCTTGGTAAATTTGTTTCGCTTCTAGCTTGGGTCGCCCTACGCTTTCAAATTCTTCTTCAGAAGCCTTCAACTGCTTAGCGAATTTCTGTCGGTAATCGACGGATTTACCTTTTTCGCCTGCCTCTTCGTAGCCGTCGGCAAGGAGGGCGAACAACGCGCCACATTGGATTACAGTGTCGTTGTAAGGTGCTTTCTCATATGGAATTCGCGTCTGCGCTTGGACCGGCGATCCGCTAGTGGCCACGCCCAGAACGATAGACAATAAAACGACGTTCCGCATATTCGCTCCCAAAGCAATCTCACATACAAATTGTCAATGCCAACACGGCCAAACTTTACCGCGTATTTCTAAACCATTCGATGAGCGCATTAGGAAAATTGTCTCGAACGTCTTTGTCGAAAATGCTCACAAAGACCGCGTCAAGGTGTAAGGCGCACACCGCTTACGCCCGCTCAGGGATGCCGAGCCGTCAATGTGCATGGAAAATCGCGCTTACTATTGAGCTATCGGATGATCTGGACCAATTGAATATTCCGCGAGCGATCGCGACATCTTCGTTTCGAGAGAGCGCCGACCATCATTTGGATCGACATGGAATAAAAGGTCGCATCCATCATATTGTTGCGCACGGTGACTACCCAGCCAGCAAACCAGCGCCCGATCCATACCTGAAAGCTGCGGAGCTACTGAAGACAGATCCTCCGGCAGCCGCAGCGGGCATGATGACGGTCATGGTCCCCGATCTGATGGACCCGACTGCGGAGATGCGTGACCTCTGTGTCGCCGTCGCTTCCGACCTTCATGAAGCGCGGACGCTCATGGCCGGAGCAAGGAGGTAGTTCCGCATTCGCTCTTCAACTTGGCCAAAATCACAGCTTCGGGCCGACTGGGCCGTCGGCCATGATTTCGCTCTCTGCGGCGTTCAGCGCATCTAAAAAATTCTAACGGAAGTAATGATTTGAGAAGGATTGGTTGTCAAATCGCATGCATTTGATCCTCCCAATTCCAATCCTTTAAGACCATTCGAATAGAAAAGCTCTTCGGCATCATCATATTCAAGGGGAGCAAATTCCAGCATTTCCGACACTTGTGATCCAAGGCCAACCTTCCCAAATATTTTGCCTTGATACCTGTACGCCTCGTCACCTTTGCTAAATTCGACGATCATAAGCTTTAGCGCCCCATGATCGAAGATCAAACGCACGAGGATATTTTGCCAATCGTAGACGACGTTATCCATGTCGGCAGCACGAAGAAATATGATCCCTTCTTTGTCAGAATCGACGATCAATCGAGGCGAGTTCAAAAAGCTGGTTGCACGACTCTCTGATGTACTATCGAATTCGAAAAGGGCCCGTACGTTCGCAAACGTCATGCCAAGCTGCAAACCTAGCATTGAGTTTCCAGGTTCAATAGGGGCGGACCAATCAAGATTATAAGTCAATGCGCGCTCCAAGTATTGCTGGCTGCATCATAAGATATTTTATTTCCAGCTTGGTTATAAAACGTTGTGTTGGTTTCCGGCCACCCTGTAACTTTATATGTAGCTGGATCAATAACCTTGACGGTTGCTCCGTCAGAATAACTAAATTTATAGTATTGTCCAATATGCATGGAGTCCGAGTTTGCTGGGCTGTATTGAACCTGCTTGACCACTGGACCGCCGCCTTGCGGCGCATCTACGGCGAAAATTTGTGCGTTCCCCGATGAACTTGCCCGCGGCGCCTTATCGGTGACAGTCCAACCGTCCATTTTGTAGGACGCTTTTAGATCATCCAGGCTATTCCCCCAAACGGTTTCTATGGAACGCGGTATGCCGGCTTGGCGGAATTGCGGTGACAGTGCACCTATTTCCTCGATGATGACGTCGGTTTGATCGCAAAGGAGGATTTGCACGCGTTCGTTCCCGCTTTGGGTAGCGTGATGTGGAATATTAGGGACGACGATCCGAGCAAGATGGGCATTTGCTTGCTTTGGTCAAATCTCGAATTCTATTGAGTGCACTGTCACCGTAATTCCAATTTTCACGACGTTCATAGCGGTATTACCCCACTGAGGCGTAATGCACCATGGATGATGGACTGAACTGGGCCGGTAGATGAAGTCTGTGTATTGATATTTCCCTGCTGTCCGCCACATCTGCTGCATTCAACTGCTCGGCAAAGCCGGCCGGATCGCTCGACGAGATATTGTTCTCGACCTATGACGCCACAAGCACTCCATTCTCCCCTACCCAAATGATCCCCGGAATGCTGTAGAAGTAGGTCTGCAAATCCAAGTCGTTTTCGGCAGACACGCTTTCGGGCCATTGGGCGCGAAGGTATGCAACAATTGACCCTGGCGTCTCGTGCCACTGCGCTTCGTCGTCTTGAATCGTGAGCCGCGGGTAAGGATTCTGGGGAGACGTGTAGCAATCAGCTCCTGGGGCGATGAATTTTATCTTTCCCACTCGGAGCAGATATTCGATCAGCCAAAAAAACGCCTCCTTATGCTCATCGAACGACAGCGTCGGATTCCACGAATTGATCGCGCTAAACAAGCCCGTGATCCAAAGTCCAAATGAATCCCTGACGATTTCATCAATATGTTCGATTGGTTTCACTACGAGCCTCACTTGATAAACTTGATTTCCGGATTGTACGTGGTACCCACTGCCCCCTTTGGTATATCAATAGTCCACGCTGGACCAGTTTGTCCCGAGGAAGAAGAAAAGTCTCGCAACGTGAAATTGCCGCTAGGTGTGTTCACCACATATACGGTTCCCTTGCCCGGAATTACCCTCGCGGCAGGGAGCTGAGTAGCCCCAGTGAGCTCCGTGAAATATTGTTGAACTTGGGCATCCGTAGCGCCGGAGAATATCGCCGCATTCCCTGTCTTGGGCGCCTCAGTAAATGTCGTACCACCGATGTTCAGCGTGCCGGGCGCATTCGACGAGAAAAGATTTGTTGCTTGTTGTATGGCAGAAGGCGTGTTTGTGGCACCGTTTTGAGACGAATTATTGCCAGAGCCAGGTGGAACAATAACAATCTGCGGTCCCCCGCCATTATTGTTTCCACCATTAGGCTGACCCGTACTCGTCTCATCATCGAGCTTCGGACCATAATTATCATTCGGATAGAGCGGCCGGCCATCGCCTCCATTGCCGGTTTGATTGTAGACGACGTTGACGGCCGTATAGGCAGAAAGATATGCGGCAAACCCCGCAAGCTTATCGGCCGAGATTGGATTGCTGGAAGCATCGGCTGCAAATATCAGCTGATATTGATTGGCGTTACCAGTCGGAAGCAGCATGAACTTCGTCTGATCGCCACTCGAAGTGGTAATGGTCAGCACTCGACCTAGGCCATCGCTATTGCCGCTGAGTTCTGCCGTCGCACCGGGAACGCCAGGTGCGTTTATATCAACCTTCTGACGAACCTCATATCCGCCGGCCGTGTTTGGATAGAAAAGGGCCGCCAGAAGGACGCCGACGGCGCCGCCAGCACCAGTGATCCTTTTGCCTACAGCGACCCCCGTTGCAAGAGCGTTGAGTATTTGGTCGGCAAGAGACGGAGTGATGGTGATTTCGACCAGACCCGACATGGTCGAATCAATCTCGGTGCGCCCCTCGATCACACACGATCCCGCTCCCTGTTGGCGACATTGCGCCAATCCCTTCAAGACCTCTGGATCTGTTACATTACGAAGGATGGCTTGGGCGGCGGTGGCCTCCGCCGACGATACCTTTCCATCTGTCGCCATCTTGGTGAAGGCGTCACCGAGGGCCTGAGCGATTGTCTTCCCCGCATCCAGCGCCGCCGTGACACTTTGCACGGAGACATAGGGCTCGAGATCGATGTGCTTATCCTTGGTGATGACGTTCTGCTTGGAGGGATCGGTATTGATCTCCGCTACCGGGCGGGTCTGCCCGCTCTGCTCGAGCGAGGCCTGCTGATCGGGGTTGCGGACAGTGATGTTGCCGGCACCGCCGCTGCCACTAATCGTCGCCTTGACCGACTGCTCGACATCGTCGAGCTGGTACTTGCCGCTGGCGCTCGAATTGTTCCTATTCTTGCCATTGGCGTCAGTCCCGGAATAAAGGTCGATGTTGGCATTGATCTCATAGCCCTGGTATTTCTGCGTGCCGACGAAGTCGGACCAGGTGAGCGTGCCGGTGTCAAGATTGACCCGGCCGTCAGTCGAGATCAGCCCGGATGCGGCAAGGTTGGTGTTGCCGCCGACGGTGATGTTCTGGTCACCGGTGGAATAGAGGCCTGCCGGCGCATCGATCCAGTTGGTCGAACCTTTGCCCGAACCGAAGCCGGGCTGCACGCCGCCGAGCGTCAGGCCACCGAGCGCCGTGCCGATATTGCCTGCCGTCAGCAGCGGCTGGCCGGCGGTGCTGCCGAGTGTCGGGCCGGTGAAGGAGAAGCCGAGCGAGGCCGAGCTGTTCGACTGGCTGCCGGTGTTCGGCGTCGAGACGATATTGAGGTTGCCGCCGACTTCGCCGTCGATCGTATCGGCGGAGAAGACGGTGTTGTTGAGCGTGGTGTCGCCCTTCGAGATGAAGGTGATATTGTCCGTCGCGCTGATACCTGAGATCACCTGCGTCGTGGACGAACTCGACGATTTCGACTGGCCAGCCGAGACGCTCGCTGTCGGCGTGATCCCAGTTGCCCCGCCCATACCGACGCCGACCGACACGCCGATGCTGGCGCCGGCCGACTGACTGCTCGACGAGGCATTGGATGTTGCCTGCGCGCCGGCCATGTCGATGTTGTTGGCGGAGATCAGCACGCTGCCATTCAACGGGTCGTCTGCGTGATCCGCGCTGGCTGTGGCCGAAATCTGCAGGCCTCGGCTGGTGAAGTCCCCATTTGTGGAAATGTCGACCGAACTGCCCGAGATCGTCGGCAGCACCGGTGTCGAGCTCGAAACCGATGTCTCGTTCTTCGAATAGGTAAAGCCGGCTGTCAGTGAGACGGAGGCGAGGTTACCCGCATTGATGCCATCCTTGAGGCTGGAGAGCGCATCGTAGGCCTGCATGCCGGCAAAGGCGACATTGGCCGCCGAATAGCCGTCCGTGACTTTGCCGAGCTTGGAGGCGAGGTTCTCGATGCTCTGGCCAGCGCCGACGAAGCTTGAGGAAACCCCGACGCTGACGCCGGCAAAGAAGCTGGTGGCGACTTCGTCGAAGTTGGTAATGTCATTGCCAGAGAGAATGTTGACGCCCTTCTTGCCAACGATGGTGACACCACCGCCGGCGGCAATCTGGCCGGCCTGGTCGTTGAAGGTGTTGCCGGCGGTCAGGTTGATATCTCCACCCGCCTTGATGGTCGACACCGCATTGGTCTCGGCGCTTTGGTTCACCTGATCGGTGAAGCGCCCTACCCCGATACCAATCGAGGCACCGCCACCGTTGGTCGAGACCTGGATACCAAAGCCGGAGCGCTTGTCGCTCGTCGACGTGTCGTTGCTCTCGTGACCCGGCAGGATATTGATATCGCCAGACGCCTTGCCGTTCACATCGCCATTGGCAGCCGTGACCGACGAACCGATGATATTGAGATCACCCTTGGTGGCATTGAGCGTGATGTTGCCGTTGGCGGCGGAAAGCGTCGAACCGACATTGTCGGTGGAGCTCTCAGTGATCGACTTGCTGTGGCTGCCATAAACAGAGATAAAGCCACCGCCGGAGCCGACGCCGATGCCGGACTTCTTGGTCTGCTTGTCGCTCTCATGCTCTTCCTCAGCACCCATAACGGTGACCGTCGAGCCGGAGAGGCTGAGATTGTTGCCCGCAGCAACACTCGAACCGGAGACAATCGTGTCGTTGCCTGCATTGACGTTGATATTGCCGGAGGCGGCGATCGACGAGCCAACGGTGTCTTCGTCGTAGGTATGCGTGTGGGTCTTCGAAGACGACAGGAAGCCGCTCTTCTTGCTGTCAGAGGTGGTCTCGTCTGTGTTCTTTCCGGAAGCGATGACGATGTTGCCGGCGGCCTGGATATTGGCATCGGCCGTATGGGCTGCATCGCCAGCCGTGATATCGGAAGCCGAGATGGTGACGTTACCGCCGCTGGAGGCGATGCTGACGCCGGTCTCGCCCGAGATCGACGAGCCCTGTGCTGTGGTTGTCGCTTCGCTCGCCTTCTTCGAGCCCAACTTGCTGGAGGAGGAGGCGCTATCAGTCGCTTCGCCGATGATGACATCACCCTTGGCAACAAGGTTAGCCGTGCCACCCTCGGCGCTAACCTCGGAACCGATGACGCTGATGTTACCCGTGTCGGCCTGAACCGTCACATTGCCATTCTGCGAGGTAATTGAGGAGGCGTTGCTGGTAACGGCGGTCGAGGACGATTGGCCGCCCTTGTAGCCTGTAGCGACACCCGCGATCGTCTTCGATTGGCTCGTGGTATGATCCTGCGAGGCTGTGATCGCGATGTTGCCGTTCGTCGAGACGATGCCGAGATCGCCGCCGGCATCGAGCGTCGAGCCGCCGATCAGTACGCCCTGATTACCCGAAACCAGCATGGCGCCGCCGGCAATGAGCGACGAGCCCTGCTGAATCTGGCTGGTTGTGGTCGTGATCGTGCCGCCTTGAGAAAGATTCAGCCGGTCCTTGCTGAGAACCGTATTGTCGACGCCGGCGGAAATGATGCTGATCGAACCGTTCGCGGAGGCGACGGACAGATCGCCGCCGACCTTTGCCGAACTGGCGATGACGGTGACGCCGTTGGTTCCTGCGACGCTGAGATTGCCGCCGGTCGTCACGGTGGTGCCAACCAGCGCCTGGACGCCACCATTGTCCTGTTTGACGGCACCCAAAGTTACTGCCTGACCGGAGAGCTGCGCGCTGCCGCCGGCGGCCACCTTCGTGCCGCTGAGCGTCAGGCTGCCGGCACCGGCATCCATCTTCAGGTTGCCGCCGGCCGTGACGCTACCATCGGCTGTGACGACAGTCTGTCCGCCGATGTTCATCGTCTGGGCGGCCAGCGTAATGCCATTCTCGGCATTGAGATTCATTTTGCGAAAAAGTTCAGCAGCTGATCACGCCGAAGTTTCTTGCGCAAAAGCACGCTGCCAGTGCCGTCAGAGCCATGGACCTGGTCGGGTAGCGGCGGCGCATTGCTGCGCCGCCGCCCCCTGAGAACCGGACATGAAGATCACCCCGCATCCGGCTCAAGCCATTCTTCAGCACCAAAGAGTCGCACCGAACAAACTGACGGAACGTTTCGCAATTCGACGGTGGGCGAAGTAAGTGGTCCACTCCGGATCAAAAGGACTAGCCAGCCCCCGGATCTTGACGTGTCTCGTAATCGGGACCGTCATTGCGCGGAAGAGCCGACACCCGCCGGTATTGGCATCTGCCGAACCCTTCGTAGCAAAATCCCAGGACCGGTGTCCGTCGGCCTGGAAGTACCTGTTCCTCACCCACCGTGCTCCTTTCATGGGATGGCGTCGACTTGCCCATTTCCAGAGCATCTGCCAGATGTGCGAGTCTATCGATGAGAAGCTCGCTTTCGCCACGACGTGACAGTGATACATGGCCCATCCCCGAATGACTGGGTTCAGTTTCTGTATCAATGCCTGCTGCGTGACGCTCGCGTTGCCTTTGATGATTTCCCTGACCTTGTCGAGGGGTGCTTTAACACTCTTCCTTGCAGGCTTGATCAGCAGCTTGCCGTCGTACTTGCGCACGTTCTGACCAAGGAAATCGAAACCCTCCGCAATATTCGTGATCCGGGTCTTCTCTTCTGAGAGTTCCAGACCTCGAACGGCCAGGAACTGCCTGACCGCCGGAAGGACTTTGTGTTCAAGCACATCTCTCGATGCGCCGGTCACAACAAAGTCATCGGCATAGCGGACGACGTTGAGCTGGGCCTTGCTGCGCGCGAGTTTGGACGATCCCACGCTTGCGTAAACTGCTGCCTCCAGCCCATCCAACGCCATGTTCGCGATCACCGGCGAGATAATCCCGCCTTGCGGGGTACCCGCCGACGTCTCGAACAGAGTTCCCTCATCGATATATCCGGCTCGAAGCCACCTTTGCAGGACCGCCTTGTCCATCGTGACGTGCTTCAGAAGCCAGGGGTGGCTGAAACTGTCGAAACAGCTTCTGATGTCACCTTCCAGAATCCACTCTGGCGAAGCTTGCTTGGCCAGAGTGATGAAGCACTGCTCAATGGCGTCGGCCGTCGAGCGTTCGGGCCGGAATCCATAGGAATTCGGGTCCGCCAGTGTCTCTGCCACCGGGTCCAGGGCGAGCTTCCATAACGCCTGCATCGCCCGGCACCGCATACAGGGAATTCCCAGCGGACGCTTCTTGCCGTTACTCTTGGGAATGTAAACACGTCGCAACGGCATCGCGCGATAGCCGCGATGTCGAAGTGACATCATCCCATTCCATCTGGCCGCCGGGGCTGACCATATCTTACCGTCCACCCCCGGCGTTCTCTTGCCGCGGTTCTCCGTAACCCGTTTCACGGCCAACATCTTGCCGCTATGCGAGCGGGTCAGCAGACGTTGCAACGCTTGCGCCTTGCCCCACCGGCCTTCCCGGGTTGCCTTGGCGATACGCACCTGAAGTCGTTTCACCTCTGCCTCAATATGTGACCAGTTCGTCTGGTCCCACATTTGCGCAGTGCGCGAGGACGCACCAGCCTCGGTCGCTTTCGCGCCGACCGCCGTCATCTGCTTTCCCTCGTATAACGATTGGTCAAAGTTCTCTCGCCATGAATGACCGCACGGAAGTCTGCCCGCTTTCGCGTCAGGCAATGTCTCAGCCTGTATCCCGTCCATTACAGCCGGGCATTCGCTTTTTCCGCATTCCTTTACCCCCAGCGCCAACAGCGTTCCTTATGGTCCACCTGCCGTTGCCGGCAGCACTATGGGCTTACCCTGTTCCGCATGTGTCTCCGAGCGGGGCGGACCCTTCCTCTTCGCCGGCGGCTGATCGTCCATGGTGGCCCAGTATTCAAAGACCACACCTCACCGCGTACCGTTTTGGTTCGAGCCTGTCAGCACGTTTGGCTCGTTAAAGCTCACGACGTTTATCGGAAGTTCACATATGTTGGTCGTACCCACTCATCCCTTGCTCCTCTCCGCCCTCGTGCTGGCAGATTCCGCCTTGCCTTGCGGTTCGGCGTACCGGATATCCGGCGGCTACGTTGTCCCTGGAGCTTCACACCGAGCTGTTACCGGCTCCGCATGTCCAGGTAGGGAACGGCTGATGGAACAGCCGGTTTCTTCAGGACATTTCTCCTCCTGTGAAACAGAAACTCACGCGACTTTCAGGTCGCACAAACACATTCTTCGCCAAATCCAGTCCGATAATGCTAATCTCTTTCATGGACGCCTCCTCTAAATGGTGATCAACGTCTCCATTCTGGCACACAGATGCCGTCGGGGGGCGTCCACCCCATCAGAGCCTTCCGCCCCGTGTGGTGCGGCCTCCGCGCTAGTCAGGCTCGTTCAGCAGCAATATCGATGGCGCGGTCGATTATTTCTGCTGTGATCATCGGCACGAAATTCAGTCTCTTTCCCTTGCGGAATATTTTCTGATAGTCGAGCAAAGTATTGAAATCACCAAGATAAGCCAATGCGGTCAAATGCCGTAATTGCCCTCCGCCGACCTCTGGAATGCCTTTGGTCGCGAGTTCTTGTACGCAGTTCTGGAGATTCAAATTTTGACCCCAGGCCTCGATCTCTTGAAGAATATCTTTAAATAATACCGGATATTCGGCTGAATACTCGGGAATTGACTTTATAATCTTTGTGTAGGCAACCGCCGGATCAACCTGGATTTTAGAAGCATGTTGAAATATTTCTTTTTCGATCTTGCTAAACGCAGCGTTTGTCAAAAATGGGCTTATTTGGACTTTTGGATTCAACGTCGGAGCAAATACGCTTCTGCTATTGAAAACGAAGCCAACGTTTGATCCATGAAAATCGTGTGATATTTCCCAATAATCTTCGTGCTTGTCATGCGTGCTGATCCAGCCACTCTTCTGGAAATATTCAATAAATTGATGCACAAATTGATCGATATTCAGCTTGAAGCTCACTTGCCGACTCCTGGGACCGAAATTTGGTAGACTGGAATACCATTGGGATAGCCTTGCTGTTTCATCGGAACTCCTGCTACCAAATTCAATTCACGATGAATTCGGGTAAATTCTGCTGAGGGAATCGCGTCTCCCGTCGCAATCTGCGGGTACACGGTAAGCTGGTTCGCCGAAGGCACTGCATTGCCAGACTTCACCTCGATCATTCCGTTAATTTTCGTGCTACCTGGTTGGCTATAGGCGATATCAGGATAGCAAAGCGTGGTGCCGCAGCTATCATAAAACCCTCCTGGATATGTCGTATAACCTTGCTCCTGAAGCTGGCCAGAAATGTCGTCCACGTAGCTCTGGTGCTGTGCCCGCTGCTGGGTGATGGAGACATCCGGGCGGCCGACAGGATTCGAGACCTGTGTCTTAGCTCCGTCAAATGTGTAATACCGCCCACCGCTATCCTTGTAAACTAGCTGCCCATCCAGATCAGAGCCCACAACTGCGTAGCTGCCGCCCCGAGGTCCGGTAATTGTACCATCGACGTTGCGGGTATAGCCAGAAGGAAGTGCCTTGCTCTCGGAGCCGCCGAGAACGTCATCCGCCAGAGCGCCACTTGGGCCGCGGGCACCGACGGCGCCAAGCGAGCCATAGGCCAAGTCGGAAACAGCCTGCTTTGCCAATTTCAGGCCAATGGCAATGGAGACGCAATTGCCGCCTGGATTTGACGTGCAATAGTCGCTGATTGCTTGGGCGTTTTGCAGCGTGTGCTCGGCGTCATTTTGGCTATCGAGGAAGATCCGCGCAGCCCGGTCATCGATTCCAAGCAGGGCTGCATAATCCTCGTCGAAGTACTGCTTGGAATCCAGAATCTCCCGTTTGATTTCCTCCACGCAGGCCGCATCACGGCAGGCCATGAGGCGATTGTTCTGGTCCGCATTAAGACGGCCCAAATCGGCAGCTGCTGTTTCCTTGGCAGCGGCGCATGCCGCTGAGCCAGCTCCTGCCTGCGCGCAAACCGCTTCGACTTTCTTGCGGGCGTCGTCGACATTCTTATGCGTCAGATAGTTGTAATTGATATTGTCGAGGGCGGCGGCAGCACCCGTGCTGCCACCTGCTGCGGCGCCAACGGCGGCTGCCACCCATTGGGTAATAGCGCTCTTCTGATTGTCGGAGAGATTGGGATCGGCCTGCAGGACTTGCTGAAGCACACCGTTTGCGATTTCGCTCGCGGCGCCGCCAAGCGCACCAGCATCGATATTGGTGCCGGCTAATTGCGAGACGATCGCGCCGACTGCGGCATGCAGTGCTACCTTTGCGGGGGACCCTTCGTCAAAGCCAAGCTGCTGCGAAAGTTCGCCGACCCCCGTATTCAGAAGAATCGACAGCGCCGCGGCGCTCTGCTGCTGCGCCTTGAGCTTGTCGATATCGAACGGTTCGACCTGGTTGTTGGCCTTCGAGGCATCGGTGTTGAGGCTTGCGAGATCCTGGCTCTGCGCCTTGAGTGTCCAGTTGCCGGGCGTGATTGTTGCGCGCGTGGCACCGCTATCACCCTGCTTGGCTGGCTGGCCAACGACCGGGACTGGAATCCCGCCCTGCAAACCAAACCCGTAACTGCTCGATGAGGCCGACATCGAGTTTCCGATGTCGGAATAGAGGATCTGGTTGGCGTTCAGATTGTTATTGGCCGCAGCGGCCGTCGAGCCGATGAAGCCGCCCTTCAGATCGATGGTGCCATCCGTGCTGACGTGATAACCGCCTGAACCCGCAAAGATGCCGCTCTGCTGAGAGACATTGGCATAGTCGCCTGTCACCGTGCCCTGATTATAGCCGCCGGTCAGACCACCGCTGCCCGGCCCAATGCCGAGTGCCGCACTGTGGGACTTCTCGTCATAGAAAGCCGTATCCTGTCGGCTTTCTATGATGATCCCGTTCGCGGCGGTCACATCAACCGTATTTCCCGACAGGACGCCACCGGCCAGTTTCAGCGTGTCACGGGCATTGACGGTTACGATATTCGTACCGGCGATGTTGGAATTAACCTGCGTGACCGAGTTTGCGGTCTGCTTGCCGGAGCCATAGGCCGCGTTCGCGGTCGGGCCGGCGTTGAAGATATTGCCGCTGGCATCGATGCTCGCGGCCACGCCGATGCTGGCGCTACCCGACTTGCTACTGCTCTTGCTGTCGCTGGTCGCCTGCACGCTTTCGAGGTCAACATTACCTGCCGCCGAAATCAGCACATTGCCGTTTCTAGGGTCGTCAGAGGCAACCGGACTACGGCCGTCTTTGCCCAATCCGGCGCTGATCTGGACGCCACGGCCGACGACATCCCCGGATTTGGCGACGATGGTCACGGAGCTGCCGTTGATCACAGGCGGAACCGGTATCGAGGTGGTGGACTCTTGCGAGCTTTCGCTAAAGCTGTAGCCGGCCGTCAGTGAGATCCCGGCGACGGCGGACTTGAGGCCAGTCTTTGGATCCGGCTTGGCGTTGATTGCCTTCATGGTCGAAGAGATCGCGTCATATCCCTTGACGCCGGCCAGCACGGCCGGGGCGACGCCATAGATGCCATTATCACCCGAAAGCAGGCTGCCCGCTTGCATCGCTTGCTGGCCCGCTGCGATCAGCGATGACTGCACCGTAATGCTTACACCGGCAAAACTCTTTTTCTGCATTTCGGAGGCGTTGGTGACGTCATTGCTCGAGAGCATATTGACGTTATCGCCCGCGATCAGGCTGATCGGTCCGGCGGCCAGGATCTTTCCGGACTGATCATTGATGTTGCGGTTGGCGGCGATGGTGATGCTGCCATCAGACGCCAACGTGCTGACCGCATTGATGTCGGCGTCTTTCGAGCGCTGCTCCTCCGACTTGGCAACGCCAATGCCGATCGACAGGCTGCCGTCGCCGGAGGAGAAGTTGATGCCGAAACCGGAGCGCTTGGTCTGGCTGGACGACGACTGTTCTTCTGCGCCAGGCGCGATGTTAACGTCGCGCGCCGAGGAAATCGCCGTGCCGTCGCCGGAATGCGAAGACGAGCCGAAGATGTTGACGTCGCCCTGTGTGGACGTGATGGAGGTCGAGCCGCCTGAGTTGAGTGTGGAGCCGATATTGTCGGTCGAGCTATTGCTGCTCTTCGAGTCCTTCGATCCAAAGATCGAGATAAACCCGCCGCCAGAGCCGACGCCTATGCCGGATTTCTTGACCTGTTTGTCGCTCTCGTGCTCTTCCTCGGCACCCATGATGGTGACGGTCGAGCCCGAAAGGGAGAGATTATTGCCAGCTGCCATGCTCGAGCCGGAGACAACGGTCTCAGCACCAGCGCTGGCGTTGATGTTGCCCGAGGCCGATATGGACGATCCAACATTGGTCTCGTCATAGCTGTGGGTATGGGTCTTTGAGGACGACAGGAAGCCACTTTTCTTGCTGTCAGAGGTGGTTTCGTCTGTGTCCTTGCCGGAGGCAATAACGATATTACCCGCCGCTTGAATATTGGCGTTGGACTGATGTGTTTCGTCACCGGCGGTGACGTTAGAGGCCGAGATCGTGACGTTCCCATCCGTCGAGCCGATATTCACGCCGGTCTGACCCGTAATCGAAGAGCCCTGCGCGGTGGTCGTCGTCTCGCTGCTCTTTGTTTTGCCGCTGCTGCTGGACGATGAAGCCATATCCGTCGCCTCGCCGATGGTGACATCACCCTTGGCGATTAGGTTGGCGCTGCTGCCGGCGGCATCAACGTGAGAACCGATGACACTGATATTTCCAGTATCGGCCTGAACCGTCACTCCACCATTTTGCGAGGCAATCGAGGACGCGTTGCTCGTGACTGCGGCCGAGGAGGTCTGGCCGCCCTTGTAGTTGTTGGCGGCACCGGCAATGGTCTTCGATTGGCTCGTGGTCTGATCCTGCGAGGCGGTGATGGCGATATTGCCGTTCGTCGAGACAATGCCGAGATTGCCGCCAGTGTCGAGCGAGGAGCCGCCGATCAGCACGCCCTGATTGCCCGAAACCAGCATGGCGCCGCCGGCGATAAGCGACGAGCCCTGCTGGATCTGGCTGGTTGTGGTCGTGATCGTGCCGCCTTGAGAAAGGTTCAGGCGGTCCTTGTTGAGAATGGTATTGTCGACGCCGGCAGAAATGATGCTGACGGAACCGTTTGAGGAGGCAACGGACAGGTCGCCGCCGACCTTTGCGGAACTGGCGATGATATTGACGCCATTGGTGCCGGCGAGGCTCAGATTGCCGCCGGTCGTCACCGTGGTGCCAACCAGCGCCTGGACGCCACCATTGTCCTGTTTGACGGCACCCAGCGTTACCGTCTGACCGGAGAGCTGTGCACTGCCGCCAGCGGCCACCTTCGTGCCGCTCAGCGTCAGGCTGCCTGCACCGGCATCCATCTTCAGGTTGCCGCCGGCGGAAACGCCGCCATTGGCGGTGACGACAGTCTGCCCGCCGATGTTCATCGTCTGGGCGGCGAGCGTAATGCCGTTCTCGGCATTGAGATTCATGTTGCCGCCGGCAAGGAAAGCGCCGCCATTGGCCTTGATGCTGTTGGCATTGACGGTCATGCCATCGGCGGCGGCAATCGCGCCGGAATTGTCGACGGAGCCGGCATCGATGCTGACCGTGTTGCCGGCGATCATGGCAGCGGACGTGGTTTTGGCGCGGTCCGCCGCCGAGAGATAGACGACCGGCACCAGCACCGGCGCGCCATCGACAATCTCGGTYTGGTAGATCACCATYGACTGSGTCAGCGAYGCGGCCTGYTGKGGCGTCAACGGCTGCCCGAGACCAAGGCCATGCGCCTCGGCRTAAGCAACGCCATTGTCGAGCAATGCCTTCATCTGGTCGGTGGCATTATCGCCGGGAACGAAGGAACCGGCGCCRAGRCCRTTKCCRACCAGYTGGCGCATCTGCTCRTCGATGAGCTGATTGTCGAAGTAAGCGTCCCCAAGGAAGGGAACCTTSGTCTCCGGCGTATAGCCGATCCGGTCTATGAAATAGGCCGAACCATAGAACTTCGAGACATCAAGGAAGGCTGCCCGYGTTTCGAACAGGAAGACCTGACCCGGAACCGTGCCGCCGACACCGCCCGATTGCGGCTTGGCTACCGCTGCGAGCTGAGCCCCGTTCGCCTGCAGGATCTGGGTGAGATTGCCGCTATTGCCGATTGCGGCGGTGAGCTTGCCCATCAGGCTGTTCGGATTAACCGACGTGGTGCCCGCCGTCAGTGCGCTCGAACCGATCGAAGGACCGGTGGCGGCCGTTACACCGTTGCTGCTGACCGAAGCGCCGACTGCCCTCAGACTGTTGCCGCCGATTGTTGGACCTGAACCGATCGTCAGACCGTTTCCGGTAAGCGACGGGCCGCTATTCGCGTTGGCGCCGCCATTGGCTGCTACGCTTGAAAGCGCCGCACTGACATTGAACAAAGCACCGCCGGCGGTCATGCTGTTGAGTGCGCCGAGCGGGTTGTTGGTCGCCGCGGGAGCGTCGATCGCGACTCCACCGTTGATCGAGCCGTTGGAGGCGACATTGTTGATCGCACCGCCACCATTGATGGCAAGGCCTCCGCGTGCCTGGATGACGCCCGAGATGGCGCCGACCACCTGCACGCCGACCGTTGAGCCGGGGTTCAGATCCCGCGAGGGATCGCGTGTGCCATTGGGGTTCGGCGTATAGACGAGCGTCGGGTCATTCCCACCGATGCAAGGGCGATTAGGACCGCTGCAATCCAAATTGCTTCCAGCGCCTGGGGAAACGACGTCGGGATAATATTGGCAAGGAGTTGTGCTGTCGCAGAGCGTTTGCGTCGTGCGGTTCAGCGTCGCGCCGTCATTGGTGAGCGTACCGGCGACGGTGAGCAGCATGTTACCATCGGACTTGATCGAGCTGTAGGAATTCCACAGGTTCGTCGCATTGATGGTCAGATCCCGGCCCGCGCGAATCTGTGCGGAGGCACCGGCACCGCTGATCAGCTGATCCTGGTAGATGAGCTGACTGACGAGACTATCGACGGTTGTCGTCGTGACGTAGACCGGCTCGTAGTCGTGATCACCTTGTCCATTGCAGTGAATTTGGCACCTGGAGGTCTCGGTGATGAAATCGTAGGCGTGGAGAATGGCGTTGGAAATCAGCACGTTGCGCTGAATGGCCGGTGCCGAGGTTGTGACGTTGCTCAGGCCGTTGGTCAGGATCGACATGGTGCCGCCGGACTGAATGAGACCGGCGGAGTTGACGACGGCGCCGTTACGCTGACCCCCGCCTGGCCCGGCTATGGTAAGGCCGTTGCCAGCAAGGAGCGCGCCCTGATTGTTGGTGAGCGTGCCGCCAACGAAGAGGTTGGCATTATTGCCGGCAAAGACGAGGCCGCCCGGGCTATTGTAGAAATCGCCTGCAATGTTGAAGTTAAGATTATTGCCGGCCGCCAGCTGCCCGGCATTGCCGAGCGACGGCAAGTTCAGCGTCAAGTCATGCGCGGCAAGCAGCGCGGTATTGGCGTTTGTCGTCAAACCTGCGGCCGAGACGGTGATGTCACCGGAACCACCGGCATTGGTGACGGTGCTGACCTGTGCGTTCGAAAGATCGGCGTTGCCGGTCAGATTGAGGCTCAGACCGCCGAAGACAAGATTACTGCCCGAGAGATTGGCGGAGGAGGCATTGACGATCAGCGTACCGCCGCCCGCCATCCGACTGCCTCTGCTGCCGGATAGATCGAGCACACCGGTGTTCAGCGTCAGATTGCCGCCGACGCGGGTGGTGCTGTTATAGGAAATGGCGCCCGGACTTGAGAGCGCGGCATTCCCGAGACTTTGCAGGCTGTTGTAGCTGATGTTCTGCGTGGCCGTAGCAGCGAAATTGCCGCCCGAGAGCAATGAGTTGGCGCTGACGCCGCCGTTGGAGGCAGCAAGCGTCATCGTACCGGCGTGGCGCAGCATCAGGCTGCCATTGGATGACGCATTGGTGGCGGCGAAATCGACGCCCGAGACCAGCGTATCGATCGCGATCGACCGGGCGTTAAGATTGATGTTGCCGGTACCCAGCGACTGGCCGGTGAGCGTGATCGCATTACCGGCGCCAATGGTCAGGTCGCCATGGGCGACGGCATTGGCGCTGACATTGTTCGTCGCGTTGGCGGTGATCGTCCCTGCGGTCAGTAGGCTGTTGAAAGAGATGTCGCCGGCCGTGGCTGTGAGTGTCAAATCGCCCGTCGGCCCAAGGATGACATTCCCGGCGCCTGATTGGCCGGTTGCGGCAAAATCGACGCCGGCCGCGATGACGCTGCCGTTGAGGGCAGAGCCGGTGATCGAGACATTACCGGCGCCAAGGAGCTGGCCGTTGATCTTGACCGCGCCAGGACTGGTGGACGAGCCGATCGCGACTGTGCCATGGCCCGTGATGTTTCCGCCCGTAAAGGCACTCGCCGCCACATTAAGGCTGCCTGCGACGATCAACGTGCTGGCCGAAGCACTGCCGGCATTGATGGTCAGGTCGCCGCTTGGTCCGAGAACGATGGCGCCGTTTGATGATTGCGCGGTGGCGGCGAAATCGACGCCGGTAACGGCCTGATTGATCTGGACCGTTGGACCGGAAAGAAAGACGTCGCCCGCACCGAGGAGCTGGCCGGTCACATTGACGCTGTTGCTACCGGCAAGGGTGATATCGCCATGTCCAGTCACAGCGTTGGCTGCGACGGTGGCGGCCCGCGCGTCGATATTGCCTGCCGACAGTATAGTCTGCGCGCTGATACCCGCGGAGGCAGTCAGATTCGTATCGCCGGACGATCCGAGCACAATCCCGCCGCCCGTGGCATTGGTGGCGGCGAAATCGATGCCGGAGATCAGCTTGGGCGCGTTGATGTGGCCGCCGCTGACCGTGAGATTGCCGGCGGCTATTATCTGATTGCCGACATCGACATTGCCGACAATGCCTGCTTTGCCATGAGCCGTGATGCTGTCGGCAACGAGATCAGCCGCAGTCGCCGTGAAGTCACCAGCAGAAAGGATCGCGCCAGCCGTAATATTGCCGGAGGCCGTCAGATTCATGGCTCCTGACGAAGCCAGTACAATGTTGCCACTGGCGGCATTGGTGGCGGCAAAGTCAATGCCAGAGATCAAAGTGGGGGCGCTGATGCTGCCGCCATTGAGCGTGAGATCGCTTGCCGCCAGGATCTGGCTGGCGACATCGACATTGCCGACAACGCCGACTTTGCCATGGCTGGTGATGCTGGTCGCCTGCAGATTGGCAACGTTCGCCGTGAAATTGCCAGCCGACAGGATCGTGCCGGCCGCGGCATTGCCGGAGACGGAGAGATCGGTCGTACCGGACGGACCGAGGACGATGTTGCCTCCTGCCCTGCTGGTCGCCGCGAAGTCGACCCCTGAGACCAGAAGACCGACGTTGAGGCCGTTGGCGTTGATCGTGAGATCACCGGCCGACAACACTTGGCCACTCACATTCACGCGGCCGCTTGCCGCCGTGCCACTGGCCTTCAGATCGGTCTTTCCATGGCTGGTAATGCTGCTGGCCGTTAGATCCATCGCCTGTGCGGTCAGATCACCGGCCGACAATAGCGTGCCGACGGTGAGGCCGCCTGTCGAAGTCAGCGAGATATCGCCGCTCGCCGCCTGGACGATGTTGCCGTTGGCGGCGGCCGTTCCAGCGAAATCGACGCCGGAAACGATCGCCCCTGCCGTTATACTCGGGCCAGAAATCCCGATTTTACCGCCACCGAGAATCTGACCGCTGACGTTTGTGGCACCGGAAAGGACAATATCGTTATGACCAGTGACTGCTCCGGCGTTCACGGCAGCAGCGTTGACGTTGATGGCACCGGCGGCCTGCATCGTTGATGCAGAGAACCCGCCGCTCAAACGAGACGTTAGGTCTCCGGAACTGCCAAGAACGATATTGCCGCCGGAGGTATTGGTTGCATCGAAGTCGATGCCGGAGACAACGGACTGTGCCGACAGGCTTTGACCAGTGATCAAGACATCGCCGGCGCTGAGAACCTGGCCGCTGACTGTCGTGGCGCCATTGAGGGTGATCGCGCCGTGCGATGTGACCGCATCCGCGCTCACGGTTGCGCCACTGGCCGAAAGAGCCCCGGCCGAGAGCAGTGTGCTGGTGTCGATATTGCCGGCAGAGGCAAGCGTCAGATCGCCGCTGCTGGCGAGCGCGATATTGCCGTTGGCGGCGGCAGTTCTGGCGAAATCTACGCCGGAAACGATTGCACCAGCCTTGATGCCGGAGCCCGAGATGGCAACATCACCGCCACCGAGGATCTGGTTCGTAATCGCGACGCCGCCGGCTGCCGTGCCGGAAAGGGTGATATCCTTGTGGCCGGTGATCGAAGCTGCTGCAACCGACGCGCCGCTGACATCGATGGCACCTGCTGCCTGTATGGTCGGCGCCGCAACGGCACCATTGACATTCACGGTCAGATCGCCGCTTTGCCCAAGGACGATATTGCCACTGGCGGCATTGGTGGCGTCGAAATCGATGCCGGAGACAATCGTTTGGGCGGACAGACTCTGGCCCGTGATCGATACGTTGCCGGACCCGAGAATCTGGCCGTTAACCGTCGTTGCGCCATTGAGCGTGACATCGCCGTGACCCGTCACGCTATCAGCGCTGACGGTCGAACCGGCGGCACTGAGATTGCCGGCCGATAGCAGTGTTCCAGCGTGGATGTTGCCGGGCGAAGCAAGCGTGAGGTTGCCACCCGTTGTCTGGACAATGTTCCCGTTGGCAGCTGCCGTTGCGGCGAAATCGACACCCGAGACGATAGTGCCAGCCTGGATGCTTGAGCCGGAGATGCCAACTTCACCGCCGCCAAGCAGTTGGTTCGTAATGGCGACGCCGCCCGCTGCCGCGCCGGAAAGAGCAATATCCTTGTGACCAGTGACCGAACCTGCGGCGACGGACGTACCGCTGATATCGATATCACCTGCCGCCTGCATGGTTGGCGCCACCACGGTGCCATTGACCGACACGCTCAGGTCGCCAGATTGGCCAAGGGCGATATTGCCTCCTGCACGGTTGGTGGCGTCGAAGTCAATGCCTGCGACAATGGTTTGCGCCTTCAGGCTCTGGCCGGTAATCGAGACGTTGCCCGACCCAAGGATCTGATCCGTGACGCTGATCGCGCCCCCGAGCATCATGTCGCCATGGGCGGTCATGCTATTTGCTGTAACTGCGACGCCGGTCGAGCTGAGATTGCCAGCGGACAGCAACGTAGCGGCATTGATGTTGCCGGATGAAGTTAGGTTCAGATCGCCACTGCCAGCCAACAGGATGCTGCCATTGGCGACAGCAGTCCTGGCGAAGTCGACGCCGGAGATGAGGGTCCCTGCCTTAATGCTCGAACCGGAAATAGCGACGTCACCGCCTCCCAGTCCCTGGCTGGTAACAACCACGCCATCGTCCGCGCCGGAAAGAGTGATGTTGTTGTGGGCGGTGATGGTGTCGGCAGTGACGGCCTTGCCGGTGGCATTGATCGTACCAGCTGCAAACACGGTCCCGGCCTGGATGGCGCCAGCGCTGTCGTCGATCGTCAGATCGCCGCTGCTCGCCAGCACGATATTGCCGCCGGCCGCGTTGGTCGCAGCGAAGTCGACGCCGGAGGCAAGAAGACCGGCGCTGACGCCATTGGCGTTGCCGTTGATGGTGATATTGCCAGCGCTGAGCAATTGGTTTGCGACATTGACGCCACCGGTGACACCGATGCTCCCATGGCTCGTGATGTTATTTGCCTGCAACAGGGCAGCCTGAGCAGTCAGGTCGCCGGCCGACAGCAGCTTATCGACAACGATATTGCCCGCCGTCGCAGTCAAACCGAGCGTGCCGGCCGAGCCCGCGACAATCGCAGGCGATTGCGCTGAGACAACAACGCCACCACCGTTCGCATTGGTGGCCGCAAAGTCGACGCCCGAGACAATGGCCCCAGCCGAGATCGCAGAGCCTGAGATCAGAATATTGTTTGCGCCAAGAACCTGGCCGCTGACATTTGTGGTGGCATTAACGGTAAGCGCCCCGCGGGACGTGATGCCGCTTGATGTCAGCGACGCCGCGGTCACCGCCAGATCAGCGGCTGACTGGATGCTGCCGGCGGTCGTATTGCCGGTGGCACTGACATTGAGTGCTCCGGCCGACAGCAGATTGCCGGTTGCGATATTGCCGCCGGTTGCCGTCAGGCTGAGATCACCCGCTGAGCCCGCGACAATCGCAGGCGATTGCGCTGAAAGCACTACATTGCCATTCGGATCGGCGCTGGTGGCGGCAAGATTGATGCCGGAGATGACCTTGCCGGCTGAGATCGACTGGCCGGTAAGGTTGACATTGCCCTGCCCCTGCACATTGCCGGCAACAGCAATCCCAAGCGCGGCATTTAAGGCCATATTCTGGCTGCTCTGCAGGAAGGCCGCCGAGATGGCGCCACTTGTCGCCGTCAGATTGAGGTCGCCGGTGCTATTGGCCGTGCCAGCAATCGCGATGTCGCCGGAGGTGGCGACAAGTGTTGCCGCACCGTTGCCAGCCGTCACACTACCGGCTGCAATGCCGGAATCGGAGCTCATCTGAACGGTCGTGGCGCTGTTGACATCACCCGACACGCTCAAGAGACCAGTGCCACTCGTCAGAACAATGTCGCTAAGGGCTGCGACCGTCTGCAGGGTGACGCCTTGGTCAGCCCTGACAGCGAGTTTCTGTTGCGAACTAACTTTGGCAGCTGTGATCTTCTGTTTCGAGGCGATGGTGACGCCATCGCGGCCGGACGCATTGCCGATCGAAATCTTTCCGTCGGCCGAGAGCAACAATTCGCCAGCGTTGGCAGCCATGTCGCCGCTCATTTTGACGCCGGCGCCCTTTTCCGTGACGACGATCTTGATGCGGTCGGCCTGCATGGCGCCCAGCGCCGTGCCGTCGATCGCATATTCCGGCGTGCCGGAGGTGGCGGTCAGCGCCGTCGCCTCGCCGGTGGCATAATTGTATTGGCTGGCGCCGCCGGTCAGGCGCACCGTCTTACCGTAGATCGGCGCATTGACATGGATGTTGCGGGCAACGACATCGAACAGATCGACCGAGCCGGGAGCGGCCGCGAAGTTACCCCCTGCCCCTTCAAAGGTCACGTCACCGCCATTGACGGTGAATCCTGTCAGGCTGCCGTCGGCGCCGATATTCGGCACGCCAGTCGTCAGGGTCGCATGCGGCGTGTTGATGAAGCCGCAGCCATTGCAGGTTACGCCGTTCTGGTTCGCTATGATGACGTCTGCCCGGCCACCGAACACTTCCGTTGGGCCGTTGAGGGCCGAACGGTTCCCACCGGTTACCTCGTTGAGAATGACCGATGCGGGACCGGAATTCTTCAGATTCGGGTTACCGGGGGTAATGCCTCCCAGGTTCGAAGTCCCTCGCTCACCATTAAAGTTATTGAGGATGAGACCTTGGGTGCCGACGTTGAAGTCGTTGTATTGGTTGTGTGACAGGCCGCTGGCGTTGGGCGCGACAATATCGACCAGCGGCTTGCCGTTCGGGGCAGCGCCGACAGTTGGCTGATTGGCGGCGGGCGCCGTGGTGCTTGCCGATACCGTCTGAGCGTTTGCGATCGCCGGCTGCAGAAACAGGAGTGCGCTTAAGGTGACGGCAAGCGACTTGTGGGCAAGTCTCGCCAGTCGTGACGCGAGGCTGCTGCTTTCCGCCCCAATGCCTGCAGTTGCAATCCGTGATCCACCCAGCTTGGTCTTCCTGCTCATTGCACGCTTTCACCGTTGCTTGCACGGCCTCTCTTGCCGCGGTTCTGGTCGATCACCGAGAGCGAGACCATGGTCGCAGGACCAGAGTCAATTTCGGCTTGTGGTTGAGGTAAACCTACTCCGAACAAAATGTGTCGGTTACGATGGTCACGAGGATCGAATCCGTTTGCCATCCGCTCACCACCTCAGAGATGTGCTGACAAACAAAAGCCCGGAGTCGCGGCGGCTGACGGTGCCGCCAAGGACATCCGAGTAACCCATATCGAGATTGACATTGCCGCCGGCGAGCTTGGCGCCGACCGTCCAGCCGAACATGTCGCCACCGGCGATCTGGTAGCGGGCCTGGCGTGCGATCCGTCCGTAATCGAGACCGACATAGGGCCTGAACTCCCCGAGGATCTTTGCAAGCTCGGCATTCTCGGCAAAAGGCTGCGTCCGCCAGACGAGATCGTTGCGAATGAAGAAGCCGTTATTGCCAAAAAGCATGGTCTCGCGCATGCCGCGCACGGAGAAATAACCACCAGCCGAGATCTGCTCGGCCCCGAACAGATTGTCGGGCGAATATTGCCCGGTGACGATCGAATTGATCTCGAAGCGCTGCTGCGCCACCTCGAAGGGCCGCGTCAGGGTGATCGTGCCCGTGAACTTCGAGAAGCGGGGATCAGCGTCGCCTGCGCCGGCATCGCCCGGAGCGACGGCATCGAAAAGATTGAGCCCCTGGCTGTAGGAGAGATCGAACACCCAGAGGCCACCCAGCATGCGGCGCGAATGCGAGATGCCGAGATCGCCGACCGTGTATTTGCGGCTGCCGACCTCGATCCTGTTGCCGAGCAGGAAATTGTTGGTTTCCTTGTAGGTCAGGCCGCTGTTGAAAGTGGTGATCGAATCCTTGTCGCGCAGGATGACGCGATCGGCGCCGATGCCCACCTGCTTGCTGTCGCCAGACGTCTGCAGCCTGCCGAAATTGCCGGGAACAGAACTATCGTATTCGTACCACGAGCCGTTGGCCGAGAAGGTCCAGTAGCCATAGGGTACGCTGACATTGCCGGAATAGCTGTTGCTCTTGCCGCGGCCGTCATTGCGCCATGGATAATCCGGCCCGGCATGCTCGTAGCCAAAATTCCATTGGTCGTTGATGCCGAACAGGTTGTCGTAGCCGGCCGACAGCGACGACTTGGAAAATCCCGTCTGCTCCTGGCCGAGATTGCTGTTGCCGACCGACAGATGCCAGGGATGGCTGGGCTTGTTCTCGATGTTGAGGATCGAGGTGCCGTCCACCTTGCCCGGCAGCATCGCCGTCTTGGCATTGTTGGAAGTGAGACGATTGATCTGGTCGAGACCCTGCTCGATATCGCGCAGATTGGTGATCTCGCCCTTCATGCCCGGAAAGGCCGTGGCGATCACGCCGGAGCCCGCCGCGCCGAAACCCGAAACTGGCTTGCCGTTGATGTAGATGTCGGCAAGCGTGCCTTCGACCGCGACCAGGCGCAGCACCTTGGTCTTGGCGATGTCCTGCGCCGGCACGTAGACGCGCGAGCTCACAAAACCCTTGTCAAGATAGAGATGCGTCAGGTCGCGCAAGAGTACGTTGATCTCGCCGACACCGACGCAACGGTTCGCATAGGGCGCAGTGACCTTATCGATCGCGCCCACCGAAAACTGCTTGACGCCTTCGACCTCGATATGGGTGATCGCAAAGCATGGACCGGCCTTACCGCCGCCAGCCGCCGCCGGCTGCTGCGCTTCGGCCGGAGACGGCTTTGGCGTCATCTGACCTAAGCTCTGCAACCGTTGCTGCTCTGTCTCCTGCGCCTGACGGCGCGCGAAGTCGTCGTTCGGCGATTGCTGCGCGACGGCCTTCGACGAGACCAGGATCACCGACAGCAATGCGACGACAAACGCCACAAGAGATGACGACTTCGAAAAGCCCCGGCCGCTCCGCACCGGAGCCGCCCCTAAAGCCAGTGTCATGAGCTATTCCCGCCCTCCGCTTACTTCGAGGCGGGCTTTTGCAGTGCGTCCAGAGCTGCAGATAGACCCTTCAGGGAGAATTTGATGTTGACCTTCTGGCCATTCATCATCTGCAAATGACCGGTGCCATCAGAAGCCTTGGAAAGGGCTGCAACCATCTTGGCGTCCAGTTTCTGCTGTGCCCAGCAGCCCGCCTGATTGCAGTTGCGGTAAGCAAGCTGCACGACGGGTTTCTCGCTTGCATCGATACCGATGCCAGCCGGTAGATACATATTGAGCGGCACGAGCGTGGTCAGCACCAGTTCACTGGCTGGCTGCTTTGCCGCCTTCTTGTCTGTTGCAGTAGGAGCCGCCCCCTTGGCAACCGCCAGCGTCAAGACATTCACGTCCTGGTCGCCCTGCTTGACCGTGGCGATCTGCGCGACTTCGCAGCTCTCCGCTACAGCGCCATCCGCTGCCTTGCCGTCGATGCAGCGATAGTACCAGTCGTCGAATTTCTGAACCCGAGCCTGAGGCGCGGGCTTCTGTTCGTCTGTTTGAGGCGAAGCTGCCTGGGTAGAGCTGGCGCCGGACGACGTATTGGCAGCCGCCGGAGCGGGCTGTTCCTGCCCGGTCGCGGAAAATGCAAGCAACACCGAAGAAAGAAAAACTGCTGAAGTCAGGGTCTTGAAGGAAAGGGGCTCTTTGGCGGGGGACATACAAATACCCAAAGTCAAAGCCATTCGTTTGCGCAAGGCGTACCTTGCTCAAACGGCATGTCGGTCAAAATTCAGGGAGGGTCACCACTGGGTGGCGTAGCCGATCATAGGCCTGATCCGCTCAATAGCAGATTTCTAAAAAAGTACAGCAAAAAGTAGCAAGGACATGCGCGACTCACACGCTCGTTTTCAGATATGCGTGTAAAATCTGCAACACCAACGCTCAATAATTGAATAAAATTGTCGCTCTTGAAGGGAGTCGAACCGGTGGCCCCCAACATGATTTGATTCAGCCGTTGTGACCGGTGTTCCTAATCCAGCCAACATGTAGCAATCGGGCGGGACCCATATACATCCATACATGACCCGAAAGTTAAATCGTGCGAGATTTTGACCCCAACGCGATTTCGCGCCAATCCCTCCGGACGGATCGATAGTTCGAACGTCCGGATGGGCCATCCCAGACCAATAGCCGACACGTCGCCCGTTGACAGCCCGGATGCTCTCCCGGCTAGCCAGCAGATCGCGCCCGCTCTGGGCCACATAAAGACTAATCTCTCACCAAAACGATGACCTCATCAACGATCTCGGATTGCAGGTCGCTTGCCTTACGGGCGGCAACCTCCATCCATTGGAGCAGCAAGCCCTGGTCTTCGACCAGAAACTTTGCCCGATGCTTGAGAAAATCTAGGGTGTCTCCTGGATGGCATCTCTCATAGTCGGCGCGGATGAGAGCTTCGTAATCGATGCGCGTCTGGAGATCCTCCGGCTCAACAGGCACCATCAGACCATTCTCAGAGAGTCTCAGTACATGCTTGGCCTTTCTGCTCACCCCAAATCCTCCTCGTTGCAGTTACTAGCTCTTGAAGCGACATATGCGCCGCATCGAATACCATGGGACGCGCCCTTGCGGTCTCCTGCCAGTTATGACGGCGCCGCGATCACTCCACTATCGCCTGCATTTCCCCTTCCCACGCTTGGCGCGGAGGCCGGATCATGCTCGCTTCGGAAAATGACGGCGTTTGACGACAATGGAATCCCATTCTCGCGAAAGGCAATCAGAAGTCGCCTCATCGCCTCGCGTTGCAGGATGCCCGGATTGCCTGGCTTCGCGGTGAATTTAGGCCGAACCACCAAGGATGAATCGGTGATGTCCTGCAGTCCTTGCATCTTCAACGGAACGAGAAACTCCTCACCGATATCAGGGTCTTCCTGCATCGCAATTCCGACCCTCTTCACTGTCCTGCGGATCTGGTCGGGATCTGCGTCGCGATCGAAGCGCATTTCAAATTTGATTGTGCTCCAGTCACGACTGTAATTGCTGACCGCCTGGATCTGACCGAATGGAATTGTATGAAGTGGGCCATTCTGGTGTCTCAGTTGGAGAGAACGGAGAGAGATCTTCTCGACCGTTCCCTTAAGCTTGCCCGTGTCGACATATTCACCCACACGAAAGGCATCGTCTGCCAGGAAGAAAATCCCCGAAACGATATCCTTGATCAAGGTCTGTGAGCCGAATGAGACAGCGAGCCCGAAAATTCCAAAACCTGCAAGGAGTGGGCCGGTATCGATACCAAGCGACGAAAGCACGACTAGAATCGAGATGACAACCGTCGCGATGAACAGCGCATTGCGAACAAATGGCATCACGGTGTAAAGCCTGCTCGACGGCACGGCCATTTCTTCTCGATCCCCCGGGAGGCTCGCCCGAGGACTTGGCGCCATAGCTTCGAAGTATGTATGCAGATAGCTCCATGCGCTCCAGCTCAATATCACCGCCGCGGCACCCCGAGCGACCATGCGGGTGATCTCAGCCGCGACACGATCGACATCCGCAGACAGAAGCGGTTGCCAGAGTCGATAGATTAGATATGTACCTACGAACCAGATGCCTCCCGTGATTGCCGTTTGTAGGGCAGCGGTGATCGCGGCCAGCGCAAAGCTGCGATCGTCTCGCTCCCTGACGGAGGAAAGATATCCGGCACCAAGAGAGTGTATCCCCAGTGCCGCAACAGGCAAAACCAGCAGCATGATCTGTGTTGTCCCTGCCGCAAAGCTCCACTCGACCCTTTGGGGGCTGACGACAGCAATGCATCCGGCTGCCCATATGACGATTGCCGAACCTGCATATAGCCATGGTAGCGCTATCGCAATCGCGCGTCGTAGTCCCCCGGGCGCGGCGCCTCGAAAAGCTTTGCGAATGTCGTGCGCTCCAATCAGAAACCAGCATAGCTTCAGCACCATCAATAAGGTCGCCCCGACGACAAGCCAACCCGCGATGACAGCTTCGTTAACGCCGCTCGTGGCGGCGACCTGCAACACCTCACCGAGCAAACCAGCCCCGAACCCATATGCTACAAGCATGGTCATGTGGAATTGAGGCTTCGTCGACTGCACAAGCGGGCCATCGGAACTCGTCGAGAAAAGAACCCGGGAAGCAATCCAGTATCCGGTGGCGATCACGAATGAGTCTAAGACTGCCGCAATCATCATCCGCCCTAGCATGCCAATATCCAAAACCTGCGTGACGAAGCACCCAAACGCCGCAAAGGCAATGAGGCCTGCGAGGTCCGCCATTAATCGGCGAATAGCAGATCCTAGTCGCTGGGAGTGGCCGCTAATTTCGAACGCATTGTTGTTCACTGCCAGTGCAATCATGCTGCGCACCAAGATCGCAGCCATGCTGGCGCCGAGCAAAAGAGCCACGAAGTCAATCGGAACGCTCCACCCTGCACCCTCCGCGATCATTCTGGCCCTGAGAGTGCTAACCAGGTCCCACAGATGCGGAATTCCATGCAATCCGGTGGAGAGCCCGTCTACAAAGCTGTCGATGAGCGTTTGAATATTCGGCAATGAAATGGCGACCTCCCAAATTGACTGGTAGGCGTGACGGTAGGAGACGGCGCCCCAATGAATCTACCAGCTCACAGTTGCCCTCACCGGACCACGCGCCGAGGATATCTGTCGGCACTGCAAAGCATCGCCCCTCGAGCCGACTGACGTTACGGTAAGGGCGAAATCTAAGCTTGCCCCCCCGGTTCCCGGTAACGCTCAGTGCACCGACTGCTTGGCGCCCGTGCGCTGAGCAGGCGCGCGACCGTGCTGTCAAAGCACGACACTTTGGCTTCATTCTCGTTGTGCATGAGCGCAGCAGACTTCAAGCTTGATCCCTTCTGCGATAGCTCCGTTATTGAAACGTTGGGCTACCAAGACGTCTCACTGACCAGATGCGTTTTGGTCGAACATTCGCATGATTGGTCTTGGTCGCACTTTTGTCTGGTCCTTTGATATGAATCGAGGGAAGCAACGTGCGTGCCACATCCCAAACGCCGACAAATCAAGGGCTTGATAGCCAAACAACCACGTTGCCGGACATTTTGTCTGCTCAACGGGATAAAATGTCTCGCCAGATGGGGCCGATGCGGTCAACTGATGAGGCGGGTTACCTAGCAGTCACGCGCGACCCAGCTGACGGCGGGGCAGCCTACTTCGCGTGAAACTTGATGGATGCGTGCGTACCGTCGCAATACGGTTTGTTGTTCGAGGCTCCGCAACGACAGAGCGTGGCACGGTTGCGCGTTTCGTATTGTTCGCCATCGGCGGACGTCACGACTATGCCTCCGCGTATCCAGATCGGTCCACTTGCGCTCTCTGCCGGATCCTCAATGAGGCCGATTGATGGCTCCAAATGCGGTTCAATCGGCTTGTTCGAACTCTTGTCCCAGACAACTAGCCGTCCTGCGGGACACTTGCCGACCTGATCTATAAAAGTCCGGCGTGCCTGTGGGCTTGTCGCGGCGCCTACCTCGTTCCACACCTGACCATTTGGATCGCAGAACCGTGCAAACGCACAGAGATTTTCCTGGTCCAGCAGCACCAAGTCAGGTCCATCATATTCCTTTGCCCTAACGAGATACGGTGTTCGATCCGCCACTTCGGTACCGTCAAAACCAACCTTCACATGAGTGCCATCACAAAACGGCTTATGTCCGGATTGGCCACAGCGGCATAACGCAAACTTCTTGCCCGGAGAGGGTAAATCTGTGGCGATCCATTGCTCTGACTGACCGTTGGCGTCGACGCCGATGGTCTGCTCTGAAAGTGCGACTTCACCGGTAACGATGTAGGGGCCGTCACGCGTAACTGTTATATGGATATTACCGACATCATGTTTCATTGGCGATCTCCCTTTCCCAAACTTGCTGTTCCTTGGCCGGCCGTCCGACATGCTGCCAATGGCGGTCAGTCGACGGCATCGACGCACTCGAAAAGCCGATAGCGGTCATAATGCGGCTGAGCCGAATGCCTAAGACCTCATGCATAAGCGGGTCCTCATTGCCGCTGCCATCATGCTCTCTTTTTGAACCGTCGAATACCTCCAAGGTCGTCGCTCGAATGCTCGCCACCTCACGCAATATGCGTGCCAGTCGCCACTA
Organism: Rhizobium sp. BR 314; assembly: GCF_047445805.1. Lineage (NCBI taxonomy): Bacteria > Pseudomonadati > Pseudomonadota > Alphaproteobacteria > Hyphomicrobiales > Rhizobiaceae > Rhizobium > Rhizobium sp. BR 314. The sequence goes on from NZ_JARWLA010000016.1 coordinate 93,524, forward strand.
ATCAGAATATCAACGGCTTGCGAGCGGCCCCCGGGACATGATGACAGTTTGTCCTATCGGTCGAATGCGAACCGCGCCTGAGGGTCGCTTGTTGCGATAGATACCCCCGAACGAGGTTGTTGACGCTCAAATGCTCCGGCATGCTGCAATGGTGCGTGGGCCTATCGCACAACTTGTTTTCGCGATCATGTCCAATGGATCAGAGGGACCCATTGCTTCACGCTTTATCCCACTCCTCATTTCTCCCGAAACAATACGCAACCCGATGGGATCCCTGGTGGGCCGAAACATTGCATGCCGGACAGACTGTCTTGGCTTTTGTCGACATCTTGTCCGGAACCGCCTTTTTCTTCCGAGTGTAAGTATTGAAAATACAGCAATTCCAGGTTTGGCATGATCGTTGCAATGTTCGTGTTGAAGGTGTTCGCACCAGGCGACCTCACTGAGCGGACCACACGAAATCCAACGGCCTCTGACCTGGGTACCGCTGGAAAAGGCGCCAAGAATGCAGCCTACAAGGAGGAGAAAGGAACGCGACGCGAAACGCCGGAGCAATTCTGTCGTTAGCTTTGAACCCCTAGCCAATGACCGCGCCAGACGAACGAGAGGCTCCCTCTGATCGCGTGATTCTCAAAGCCGAAATCGACGCGTATTGCCGGCGTCATCGAAATGGCGGCCGAGGGATCTTGCTGGTCGGGATAGCCTAGCAAGCCGAAGAGTTCAACCGATGGCATTCAAGGGGAGACGAATGATGGAGATGTATGATTGCTATCTCAACAAGCAGAAACCGGCCGTCGGCCTTTACGTTCGCACGGGTGCCGCCCTTCCGGAGTTTGCCGATCCAAAGGAGTGGATTTTCGATGGGACCTCTGCGGCGGACCTCCTTCCATCAAGCGTTATCGAGGAAATCGCCGCCGATGGCTACGCATTCCGGAATATGGATTGACCAGACCACTAGCCTTTCCGACCGGCCCGCGCGGGAATCTTATGCCGCTTTGTGAAAAGCAGGTCTGAACGTCGCGAGGTTGTGGCAAGATAATACAATGCACGAGCAACCAATGGCCGAAAGCGAACCGTACGACGATAGGCCCGATCATTCGTCACGCAAGACTTAAGAGCTCTTTCCAAGGAAGAGAGGCGTGGGTACCTGATTGAGGTGGCTAGGCACCGTCTTGCTGACGACGAGAAAACAGCGAGCCGTGTTGCTGCGACGGACAACTCGTCATCCGCCGTCTCATATGGCTTTGACTAGCCGAGTGTCTTGAGGAGCATCTGTGCTGCTTCCTCCGATGATGCTGGATTTTGCCCGGTGATCAGTATTCCGTCCTGCACGACGTGAGCTTGCCAATCGTCACCTGACGAGAAATGTCCTCCCTTTGCCTTCAGCATGTCCTCGACAAGGAAAGGCACGACATTTGCCAAGCCGACGGCTTGCTCCTCTGAATTGGTAAATCCGGTCACCTCCTTGCCGTTAACCAACGGCTTGCCATCCTTGCCCATCACATGCCGAAGCACGCCGGGCGCATGACATACGAGTGCAAGCGGCTTGCCGGCGGAGACCGTTGCTTCGATCAGGCGAATTGACGCTGGATCTTCGGCAAGGTCCCATAAGGGGCCATGGCCACCCGGATAGAAAACGGCATCTACCTGTTCCAGCGAGACTGCAGCAAGCTTCTGAGTATGGGCCAGCGCGTCCTGTGCCTCGGCGTCACCCTCGAAGCGACGGGTTGCGTCCGTACGAGAGTTCGGTTCGTCACTCTTGGGATCAAGCGGCGGTTGGCCACCTTTGGGAGAAGCCAATACGACCTGTGCACCGGCATCCATGAAGGTGTAATAGGGCGCGGCAAACTCCTCCAGCCAAAACCCGGTCTTCTTACCTGTGTCGCCAAGCTTGTCGTGCGAAGTGAGGATCATCAAAATTCTCATGGTTACTGCTCCTTGTTGGCGGTTGGACGCGAGGCTCATATGGTAAGGATCCGTGCATTAAGTGCCGATGTCCCGGGTGCTCGATGGGCATGCTGAGTTCCCTTGCCGACAGACTGGCCCGCATTCGGAAAGGTCGCCAGGTGCCGGCAGGATCACATAGCTTGAGCTGCCGATCGCTTGCCGAAATCTCCGGCGTCAGGCCATAGCGCAGGAGAGGACACGACGACCTCTACGCGGTCGCGACCCACTCATAGCCTATAGATTACCATCTCATCGGACTTCACTGCAAAACCAACGGGCTTGTCCAGCAATAGACGTTCCAACCGGCACGGATCAGGGTTTACCAATGCAACCTCTGAAGACTTGTCATACGGTCAGGCTAGCAACCTACGTGCCAACTCGACAGCAACGAAACTTCAGGGACTTAGCTGGGCTTCCTCTGTTCGGCGGTCAAAATGTCTCCAGATAGAAGCCAAAAAGTCTGATCGTCGGTGCATTTCATCAGGAAGGAATTATTTGATTTTGCTGGATGATTATGCAGAGCTTTAGGGCAAACAGCACTGTGGCGATATGCGCCTTGGCGGCTCGATCTCGGGCGATCGGAGGGAAAATGAAGCTGAGTTACGAGCTGCTGGTCTATGCAGAATGGTTGATACGCCTTCTTGCCATTGTGCTTATCCCGCGCCACCGTTCTCCGGCGGCCGCCCGCGCATGGATATTGCTGGTTTTCTTCCTTCCGATTCCCGGCATTGTTCTGTTTCTCGTCATCGGGAGCGACCGGTTTCCAAAATGGCGAAAGGTTCGATTCCAGGCCTTGCGGCCGTTCTTTGCGTCGACCGTCGATGCTCTCCGGCCTTTCCGCGCGGCTCTGGGCGAAAGGCAGCCGATTGCGGAGCTGGCGTCGGCCCTGGGTCGGTTTCCTGCCACGACAGGAAACAGGATCGAGCTGATCGACGACTATGACGCTGTGATCGACAGACTCGTTGACGACATCGATGCCGCAACTTCTCGCATCCATATCCTCGTCTACATTTTTGCCGACGACATTGTCGGTCGCCGGATCGCTGACGCACTCGGCCGTGCAAGGGCTCGCGGACTAGACGTGAAGGTCATGTTCGATCCGGTCGGATCACATCGGTGGCGTCGAGGAACACTTCGCATGCTTCAGGCACAGGGCGTCGAAACGCAGGAAGCTCTTCCCTTGCGGTTCACGAAGCTTCGGTCACGCGGCGATATGCGCAATCATCGGAAGCTTTTCGTCATCGACGGCAAGATCGGCTATGCCGGATCACAAAATCTGGTCGCCAAGGACTTCCGTCCGGGGATCACGAACCATGAACTGGTCGTGCGGTCGGAAGGGCCAATTGTCACGACAATGGATGCAGTCATACGGGGTGACTGGAGCATGGAAACGGGCGAACTGCCTTCGCAAGAGAGCACCGTCCCACCCCAGCAGGCAGGATCCGCTCAGACTCAGCTTCTTCCCAGCGGAGAGGATTATCGCCTTGAGGGGTTCGAGTCCCTGTTGGTGTGGCAAGTGCACCAGGCACGCGAGCGAGTCGTTCTGGTGACCCCGTATTTCATACCTGATGAGGATGTTCTCGGCGCTTTGCGGACGGCGGTCGTTCGGGGCGTAACGGTGGATATCGTCCTGTCGGAGGTGGTCGATCAACGCCTCGTCCATCTATCCCAAAGCTCATACTATGAAGACCTGCTCGCAGCCGGTGTCAGAATACACCTTTATCGAGACTATCTCCTGCATGCCAAGAACGTCGGCATTGATGGAACCTTAGCGATCGTAGGATCAAGCAACGTCGACTTGCGCTCCTTCCAGTTGAACGAAGAGGTCAGTATGCTCCTCTATGATGCTCAATCCATCGCGCAGGTTGACGCGATCCAGCGAGGTTATTTGGAAAACGCGGATTCCATTGATCTTGAGACCTGGAGAAAGCGGTCGCCACTTCGAAAGGTCGCCGAGAACGCGGCGCGCATGGTGAATTCGCTGCTCTGATGAGCCTCCGCCCTCAGCCAGGTCGGACCAAGTAATCGCCTGACTGACCTGACGGGGCGAAGGCTGCCTTCGTTACACTGGCCGATCGGAGCCAAGATCGGGATTCACCACGATCCTGTCCGAAACGGCTCTCTCTATTGGCTTGGCGATCGCCGAGATCTCTACCGGTGTTTCTCCCGATTTTCGGCGATAACCTTATCGATCATACCCTCGTTGTGTCGGATAAAGTCATCTCGCGACATATTTGAAGCCTGCCACGCGGCCTGGAGCGTGGAATCCTTGTCAAGCCACTGATCCCGCGTCTGATGATCAAGCTTGTGGCGTCTTGCATCCTGTGATCCATGTGATGCTCTGTCATGATCCTTGGACATGTCGTTATCCTCATCGTCATACTTGGTTTAACAGGCCGCAACGGGAACTTGTTGCAATCCCGATGTCGGCGATGAAAGTGCTGCAGTCCACGGCGTCGAAGATGTCGTTTTGCGGCACGCTTCGATGCGGTACCGGAGTGCTAATTTCCAAACCTGAGGCATCAGGGGCCGCAGTGTCGTGGACGAGGAATGATCGCACGCAAACGAGCACTGCAGCCTCGACCACGGGGGCCGACTTGGGATCAATCCCAGTTCGCCTCCCTGGCCCACTTGTCGACTTCCTTGCGAACCTGGCTCTTGTCATAGCCATAAAGGTCCTGGAGCTTGCCCTCCAGTCTCTCCCTGTCGCCATTGATGATATCGATGTCGTTGTCAGTCAGCTTGCCCCAGCTTGCCTTGATCGCGCCCTTGGCTGCCTTCCAGTTTCCCTCAATGCGATCCCAGTTCATTCTCGTCTCCTCTGTTCCCTGGTTCCTCCTCAAAGCAGGCGGCGCATCCAAAAACGCACGTCAGCCGCTATGCCATGGTTTCCAAGCAATACGCATGCCAGAAGAAAAGCATAATTATATCAACATGCTACGATGGGGATCCATCACCGGAAAGACAGTTTTTCACGACAACGGGGATCAAATTGTCCATCCGTCGAGGATGGCTGGTCGCCGTTCACCTGCTGCCTGGCAGCTTGACCTTTGTGAAAATTGAGGCTTAGCGCTGCCGTCTAGCGCCAAAGAGCGCGTTGGCAGAATGGATTCTTCCTCGAGGCTTGATCGACCGGATTAGAGTCCCTGATGGTCTCATCTTACCTCAATCTTTGGCTGGACCGGGCAATGATGCCTGCGAGAGCTTTATCATTGTTTGTTGCGCCATCGTCGAGTTTGCTATGATGATCTGCCTTTGATCATCGGTTCTGAGGATTGTGTAACCAAGCGATATATCCTCCACCTCGCCAGTCTCGAGACCAGTCGGTGCATGAATTTGCAGGCGATCGCCGCGACGAAACGGCTTGTAGAGCACAAGGCTAATTCCCGAAACGAGATTGCCTAGCGTCGCTTGCGCGGCAAATCCTAAAATGACGGAGGCCAGGCTCACGCCCGCCAGCAGCGCCGTGCCAAGCTTGTTCAAAGCCGGGATCAAATGCGCATAGGATGTCGCCAGGAGTAACCAGATAACGAGGACGGCAAGATGACTGAGAAACGAAAGGGTGATTGCATCCACGCGTGCTGCCTGATCGTGACGCAACGCGGTCTGCAGGGCCTTTCGCACAAGCCAGGACAGGATTAGGCCTTGAGCTATGAAGATCCCTGCGAGCAGGAGAGCACCCGAAATTCGATCGGGGCTTAGAAATTGAGTTATCGACAAGAGTTGTCCTTTGCTGAATCGGCCAACAAGAGCAAAACACTGGATGCTGGCGGTTTGGGCACCGCTCCTCGGCGCTAATCGCTTGCGAAATAGCAAACTTCCAGCCGCGCATCGGGCTCAGTTGTCCCCGCGCCACTTGGCAAACGGGCAATGCCTTCAGCCATCGCGATCGCCGACAAGTTCGCGGACGAGCCGTTTCCCAGAAACTCGACACGCGGCAGGCCGCCAGAATCGCGGCTCACGGTGCGAAACGGCACGAATTCGGTCCGATCCGGCTTGTTGGGGTAAGCAGTCGCCGCGACCGCCGGGCACCATTTCGTCTCGAAATCGGATATTGCCGCCATTTTGCGTAAGGCGGGCAGAACCATGTATCGCAGGCAGGTCAGGGCTGCATTCGGATTTCCGGGCAATCCCGCAAACAACGCCCCTCCAAGACGCCCGATTTTGACGGGCTTGCCGGGCCGCATGGCAACCTTCATTACATCCAGAAACCCGCCGCATTCACGCACCGCGATCGCCACATGATCCTCATCGCCCGCAGATACCCCGCCCGTGGTGATGACCACGTCGCAATCCATCGAGGCCTTGCAAAGGACATCCGTCAGCATCTGGCGATCGTCCCGCACAACGCCCAGGTCCGTCACGTCGATCCAGGCCCGACTGCGCAATGTCGAGTTCACCAGTATACCGTTCGAATTGTAGATGAGTCCCGGTTCGAGCTGCTCGCCAACAGATCTCAATTCCGATCCCGTACATACGATGGCAACTTTTAATCGCCTAAACGCCTGCACCTGAGCGATGCCGGCACCGGCAAGAAGCGTGAGGCGCTCAGGCGTTAGAACGTCACCGGCGCCGAGCAATACTTGACCTTTGCAAACATCCTCGCCGGCTCGCCGGATGTTTCGACCAGATCGAGGGCGCTCGAAGATGGTGACGTCATCTCCTTTTCGTTCGCATCGCTCCTGCATGACAACGGCGTCGAAACCGCTCGGAAGTGCCGCGCCTGTAAAAATCCGCAAAGCCGATCGCCCCCTGTGTACTGGGCGGGCGAAACCACCGGCAGCCAGGGTACCGATCACCGGCAATGTCCACGGACCAATGCCGTCCAAATCGTCCGTGTTGATTGCGTAGCCATCCATCGCCGAATTGTCGAAGGGTGGGACGGAGGTACTGGCCAATGGTGCCTCGGCCAGCACGCGGCCGTTGGCTATAGCGAGTTCAATAGGCTCGCTCTGTGCGACCGGTGTGACCTGGGCCAGGGTCCTTGCCAGCGCCTCACCTGGAGCCAGTGGAATGCCCTTGTCACCGGCTGAGCACTCACCTTTTGAAATCATAAGATTTTCGTCCATTCGCGCCTCGGCCTGTCATACTTCAGCCATCGGATTTCAAGATCAGTCGCAACAAAAGCGCGACGACTGCGAGTGAAAGCACGCTCGCCGCCCAGATCGCGACGAACCAACCCAGGCGTTTCCAGATCGAGGAGGTACCAGCCTTCATCAGTGATATCCGTGTACTCCGGCTTTCCCGCGGAATACCCAATAGGCCCAGCCAGTGTAGATCAAGATGATCGGAATGATGATGATGGCCCCGATCAGCATGAACCACTGACTTTCGGGTGGCGCAGCGGCATCCCATATCGTCACCGAGCGGGGCACGATATAGGGGTAGATGCTGACGCCTAAACCCGCAAATCCAAGCAGGAATATTGCCAGTGCCATGACGAAGGGGAGCCGCTCCATCCCGCGCTTGAGGCTCCAGAAGAACAGCGCTGCGGAAACGACGACAAGTAGTGGAACCTGTGCCGTGAGCAGAACCCCCGGCATTGCGAACCAGCGCCGCCAATAGTCATAGGTAAGAAAGGGCGTTGCGATACTTACTGCCCCGAGAGCGCAAAGTGTGGCAGCACCGAGCCAGAACGCCAGTTTTTGGGCATGCCGCAGACTGGTGCCCTCCGTCTTCCAGACCAGCCACGAGGCTCCGAGCAAAGCATATCCGACTACCAATGCGACACCGGTCAGCAGACTGAACGCGCTGAGCCAATCGAGCCATCCGCCCGCGTAGGCCCGGTTTTCGACGTGTACTCCTTGAAGAATTGCCCCCAGCATGATGCCCTGCGACAAGGCCGCCACCAGCGAACCGAGCGAAAAGGCACTGTCCCAGAACGCCCGGTGACGCGGATGGCGCCAGCGAAACTCGAAAGCAACGCCTCTGAAAACCAATCCAAGCAGCATGGCGATGACCAACGGATAGGTGGCGGGCAAAATGATGGCATAGGCAAGCGGAAATGCCGCCAGAAGAGCTCCGCCCCCAAGGACAAGCCAGGTCTCGTTGCCGTCCCAGACGGGTGCTATCGAATTCATTGCCTGGTCCCGTTCGGCACCCACGGCAAATGTCGGAAATAGAATGCCGATCCCAAGATCGAAGCCATCCATGACGACATAGGCAAACACCGCAAAACCTATGATCATGGCCCAAATCGTGGTGAGATCCAGATATTCGCTCATGTTCGATCCTCCAGGGGCAGCGTGGCACCGAGACTTGGCGCGGGCGTAATGCCCGCGGCGCGCTGCGGAACCTGGGGCGGTTCGCTTTCATGCGGCTCCGGCGGTTTGGACATCAGCCGCAACAGGTAGAAAATGCCCGATCCGAACGCGAAAAAGTAAACGACGATGAATGCGACGAGGGAAATCGCCACGGCTGGCGCCGCGAGCGGGGAATGGGAGTCCGCCGTCCGCAAAAGCCCGTAGACCGTGAACGGCTGGCGCCCGACTTCGGTCGTGACCCAGCCGGCAATAACCGCGATAAATCCTGCCGGTCCCATACAAACGGCAACAATATGCAACAATGACCACTCATAGAGCTTTCGTTTTAGGCGAGCGAAAAGGCTCCACAGACCGACACCGAGCATGGCAAAGCCAAGCGCAACCATAATGCGGAACGACCAGAAAATGATTGGAGCCGGCGGCCATTGGTCCCGAGGGATGTCGGTCAATCCCGGGAGTGGCGCAAAGGGGTCGTGCTTGAGGATCAGTGATCCGAGATGAGGTATCGAGATTTCGTAGCGGACTCGCGCCTCCTCATTGCTCGGCAGGCCGAATAATATCAAAGGGGCGCCCTCGGGGTGCGGCTGATAATCTCCCTCCATCGCAAGAACCTTGGCCGGCTGATGCTCCAGAGTATTCAGACCATGCGCGTCGCCGGCAACGATCTGGATCGGTGTAACAAAGAGAGCCATCCACATCGCCATCGAGAACATCTTGCGGGCACCGAGATTGGACTTGTTCTTCAACAGGTGCCATGCGCCGACGCCGCCAACGGCAAATGCTGTGGTCAGATAGGCTGCAAGTACCGTATGGAGAAGACGGTACGGAAAGCTCGGGTTGAAGATGATCGCAAGCCAGGATCCGGCCGGAACGAATTGGCCACTCGCGTTGATCGCAAAGCCGGTTGGCGTCTGCATCCAGCTGTTGACCGACAGGATCCATGTTGCGGAAATGAGGGTGCCCAGGGCAACCATGCAGCTTGCGAAAAAGTGCAGTCCCCTCCCCACCTTGTCTATTCCAAAGAGCATCACGCCCAAAAATCCGGCTTCAAGGAAAAAGGCCGTGAGCACCTCATAGGCCATCAGAGGACCAATGATGGGGCCTGCCTTTTGGGAATACACGGACCAATTGGTCCCGAACTGATAGGACATGACCACGCCGGAGACGACGCCCATACCGAAGACGACGGCGAATATCTTGAGCCAGTAGCGATATAGATTTGCGTAGACACCGTTTCCGGTTTTCAGCCAAAGCGCCTCAAGCACCATGAGGAAACTGGCCAACCCGATTGAAAAGGCCGGAAACAGGAAATGGAACGAGACAGTGAACGCAAACTGTGCTCTTGCCAAAATGACGGGATCCAGGGTCTCAAGCACTTTCCATCTCCCCCTTGTTCCGGTCTTCGGCGACCTGGCCAACGCTTCTCTATGCAGATAGAACCCGCACCGGAATCGACTTTGCCGCCGGCGTGCCACTGATCTTGTCGTAGTATTCAAGCGGTAGAAGCGGATTGAGTTCGGGATAGTAGCCCGCGACCGAGCCGCGCGGCATCGGATAGTCTAGAACCGTGAGCCCCTCCACCCGGCGCTGGACGCCATCGTCGGTAATCGTCTCAAGCGCAACGCGCGCGCCCGCCTCGAGTTTTCTCTCCAGGCGATCGGCTTCATTCATGAACAGGATCATGCGGTCGTTGTAGACGCCGCGATAGCGATCATTATAGCTATAGATCGTCGTATTGAACTGATCATGCGACCGGACGGTGGCAAGCCTCAGCATTGAGGGATCCGCGACCGGTGCATTCACCTCCAGGCCTGGCAGCATGAGGAAGTTCGCCTTGCCATTCTTTGTCGGCCAGACAAGCCGGCGAGGCGGCACATCCAGATGAAATCCCCTCGGATTTTTGATCTTCTCGTTGAAGTCCGAATAGATCTCGGGAAAGACGGCGGCAATCTTGTCACGGATCAGATTGTAATCATCGATAAAGCTCCACCATTCGACCTTGCTTTCGGGTAGTGCCGCCATCGCCATGCGGCAAACGATCTCGACCTCTGGCTTCAGATGCTCGCTGGCTGGCGTTAACACCCCGCGCGAGGCGGTGACATTGGACATCGAGTCCTCGATCGTGACGAATTGCTCGCCCTCGGCGGTGCGGATCCATTCCGATCTTGCGACAACCGGGAGAATCAACGCCTCCTTGCCGTGGACCACGTGGCCACGATTGAGCTTCGTCGTGATGCCCACCGTCAGGGCAAGCTTGCTCATCGCTGCATAGGAGCGCTCCGTATCCGGAATTGCCCGAACAAAGTTTCCGCCCATGCCAATGAAGACTTTGGCGGTGCCATTCTCCATCGCCTCCACGGATTCAACAGTGTGATGGCCATGCTCTCGCGGCGGTTCGAAGCCGAAAACGTCGCGAATCCTGTCCAGATACTCTTCGGTCGGTTTCTCATCGATCCCGACGGTACGATCGCCCTGGACGTTCGAATGCCCGCGGATCGGCGATATTCCGGCCCCGGGCTTTCCAAAATTCCCTTTGAGAAGCAACAGGTTCGCCACCTGCTGCAACAGTCGCGATCCATCCTGATGTTGTGTCAGGCCCATCCCGTAACAGATCATCGTCGCACGCGAGCGAATATATATTTCGGCACAGCGCCGGATCTGGTCTTCCTCCAACCCCGACGCTCTGACGAGTTCGGGCCAGCCATGGGTCATGACCTCGTCGCGAATGGCGTCGAGCCCGACAGTGTGGGTCGCGATGAAATCGTGGTCCAGGATCTTTTCGCCCTTGGCCTCACGCTCGAACATGACGCGCATGATACCCTTGAGGAAGGCAAGGTCTCCGCCGATTTTCATATGCACGAACTCGCTGGCGATCGGGGTCGAGCCGAACGTCGCCATCTGGATCATGTCCTGGGGCTCGGTGAAGCGAATGAGTGCGCGCTCGGGCATCGGATTGACCGCCACGATCGGAACACCGCGCTTACGAGCTTCGACGAGGTTGGTCATCATGCGCGGCGAATTTGTGCCGGTGTTTTGCCCGATGACAAAGATCGCTTCGGCATGCTCAAAGTCTTCGAGGATTACGGTGCCCTTCCCTACTCCGATCGACGGCGGTAACCCTCGGCTGGTGGGCTCGTGGCACATGTTGGAGCAATCGGGGAAATTGTTGGTGCCGAATTCTCGGATAAAGACGGCATAAAGGAAGGCGGCCTCGTTCGGCGTGCGCCCCGATGTGTAGAATTCCGCCTGATGCGGGCTTTCAAGTGACCTCAGGTGCCTGCCGATCGTTTCAAAGGCTGTCTCCCAATCGCAGGGTACGTATTTGTCAGTCGTGGCGTCATAGCGCATCGGCTCGGTCAAGCGGCCTTGCATTTCGAGCCAGTAGTCCGACTGCTCCATCAACTCGGAAACCGTGTGCTTGGCGAAGAATTCTCGCGTGACCCGAAACTTCGTCGCCTCATGCGCCAAGGCCTTGGCGCCATTCTCGCAGAATTCCAAAGTCTTCTTACAATCGGCGTCCGGAAAGGCGCAGCTTGGACATTTGAACCCGCCGGGCTGGTTCATGGCGAGAAGGGCTCTCGAACCCTTGGTGACGACGCTTTGTTCCAACAGCACTTTCGCCGTGGCGGCCGCGGCGCCCCATCCACCTGCGGGATGATCGTAGGTTTTAAAATGCGCCTTCTTGTCAACCATAGTTCCCGCGCTCCGCAACAGCTTGATCGTCAGCAGTAAATCACGTTATCCTATTGATTTCCATAGACAATTTGTCTCAATTTTTTGGACATTTTGTCCATCAGGCAACAGATTCCGCCTTCAGCCGACTGAGAACATGGCGCCAGCGAACTGGCACGATGTTTGCAAACTCAACCAATTTGTAGATGCGATGGGGCGGACGCCGTCACGCCAGCTCCCGCATCGAATTCGTCATGACGAGGTCTTGGCCCCTCGCCCCACATTGCGAATCCGAAGGCAACCAGGTGAAACATGATCGTCCGGGAAACTCCGAACATCCTCCGTCTCTTTCTCGAAGTTCGAGGATCGGTGATCAGACGCATTTACCCGCGCGTCCTGATCGTCATGGTCATGTCGGCAATCGTCGTATGGGCACACATACGAGATCCCAAGCTCGTCCCGCTCGTCGACGGAGCGCCGTTCTATCTGATCGGGCTGACCCTTTCCATTTTCCTCGGGTTTCGCAACAACGCATGCTACGACCGATGGTGGGAAGGTCGAAGGCTATGGGGTCATCTTCTCGCTCGAAGCCGTGATCTGGCGCGTCAGACCCTCATTCTACAACAGCATGAGGAGCCGGCTGCGGCCGGACGTGAACGACTGATCCGGCTGAACATCGTCCTGGTGGAAGATCTCGTGCGCCACCTGCGCTACGGCGACAGGCTAAGTCAAAATGTCGAGACCCTATTATCGCGGGAAGAGCAGCACCAACTTCTCCAATCTTCGAACTCTCCCAATTACATTCTGCAATTGATGGGGGAATGCCTCAGCCGCCTGTCTGGCAAAGGCTACCTCACTGACATCGAGTTCGGCATCCTCGACCGTACGGTTTCCGGGATGAATGATGTGATTGCCGGCTGCGAGCGGCTGCGCAATACGCCGGTTCCGTTCGGTTACACACTTCTGCTTCACAGGACAGCATATCTCTTTTGCTTTCTCCTGCCGTTCGGCCTTGCAAATATGCTGGGACCAATCACCCCCTTGGCAGCCGGTATCATTGCCTACACATTCTTCGGGCTCGATGCTCTGGGCGATGAGTTGGAGATGCCGTTCGGAACAATGCCCAACGACCTTCCGATCGCGGCCATTGCCAGGTCAATCGAAATTACCTTGCGCGAGGCTCTGGGGGAGAAGGAGCTTCCCGAGATGGCTGTCCCGGTAGATTCAGTTCTCCTTTGAGAGCAATCCCACCAGCCTGTCGTGTCGGGTCAGCAAGGCGGGCGGCCGTGACGACAGCATCATTCTAAGGGAGATAGGCGAAGATACCTGCGGGCGCTCCACCGAAAAGGGAAATTGTGTCTGGGCCAGCGACCGCCAACGCGAAGAATCCGCCTGCCATGGTCACGTTCTTCAAGAGTTCCGTGATGTTTCCTTTATGGGCGTCATAGCCTGTAACGAGGCACCAGACGCCAAGCAGGACGCTTGCCGTACGCACGGGATATCCGAGAACCAAAGCCGCTCCACCGACAAGCTCGCACACTCCGATCAAATAGGCGAAGAAACCTGCATCAGGGATTCCCAAAGCCTGAAGCCCGGGCACCAACTTGGCTTCGTCACCCCGTAGCTTCAATGCTCCCCAGACGATGAACGGTACTCCAAGGAGCAACCTCGCAATGAAAAGACCTTCTTTGTGCATGCTCTTGCGTCCTCCACTGAGGTGACCGCCGTCGACAGACCCGACATTGATCATGTTTCTACGTCCCATGGCGATGCAAGGAACGCGCCAATGGAAAGCATCAATGTTTTCAACAGGATAATGAAGGGCTCTGCAATGGTGGTGGACAAGATGTTCGACGGCCGGGTGACAACCTGTCCTTGCCCTTTACGCCCCCTTACAACAGTGTTCGTTCTACCGTAGCCACCTCAAGTCAAGACATCCGGGCAAACTCAAGGGATAGCGCCGATCCGATTGAGCCTTGTCGGCAAAGGTCGCTTCATCGACGCAACCTTATGTCGCGCCAACAATTATCTTTGCCTTTGCCCAATGGAGCCTCAGTCCGCGGAGCGAGTCGGAACTGGGTGGATCGATTTCCAACGCCAATCACATCTCCAAACCGGGCGCAACATTTGGAAGGCGATCAAACAATGATTGGATCGGCCACGCAGTCTCGAACGATGCGACGGAGGCCGCCGCCTGATACAGCAACGGCTGGAATAGATGGCGGCCTCCGTCGATCGATGAGGGTGATGCGCGCTGGCGCGGATGTGAGGTGGTGGGCCGTTGCCAGCCCACCAAATCCGGTTTCGACGACGAAAGCATGAGGCAGGTCGCTGTCTACGCTCGATCCGTCCTTGGCCCGGCAACTACGCGCTCTCTTTTGCTGCGACCTGTGACGGCAACAGGGCGATTGCCGCTTCGGCAGTCAGCATGCGGAACGTAAAGCTCTCCTGGAAGTAGAGCTCGACTGTTGTCGCAGAATGGCTGAGGTAGCCGATCGAGATATCCTGGCCGAGGTCCAGTTCGAAGTCTCCGCCTCGGGTTGACACGACGAATCCACCGCTGATCGCGGGGGCCCATATGATGCCGCCATCGACCAGCTTTTCGATATGATGAAAGACCGGGTATCCCTCATCGCTTCCCCCGCTTGCTGCTGTATAGGCCGCTTCGCCAAGGACCAGAGCATAGGGGCCCTGAACGCCCGCGAGCCTAAGTTGGCTGACGGCCCTTGCGATGACGTCGGGCAGGTTCTTAAGGCTTGAAGGAAGCGTCAATGCCGGGTTGCTGCTGCCCTCGCGAATTCCCTGGATACCTGCGGATGCAAGGCCCTCGAAAATGGCACGGTCTTCACTGAAGGCGATCTTTCGCGCGGCTTCCTTGACTGGAGACCAATCGGAGTCTTCCGAGCCACGTTCGACGTCGTCGATTGCGGATCGTGAGAGTTCAAATGGAACACGGAGCTCTACAATCGCCTTCACCTCGCGCAAGGCTGCCTGCACGCCGTCGCCGGGGCTTGCAACCTGCTTGAAATGTCCGGTACCCGCGGCCGAATAGTCCAGCCCCTTCGGGCCATCGACATCCACCACCCGGCGTCCGGCAAGATGCCGTTTAAGCGTCCTCTTCGCCTCCTCCTCGATCTGGTCCCAAGCCCTGTCCGAGATGGGAGCAAGCTCCTTGTGAAGGTTGTTCATGTCATGCCTCTTTTCTCAAAGAACCGATCCCGAGGGATCCGCGCCCATTTTCATTGCGGGAAGGCGAGTTTATGTCATCCGAGCTATCGTTCCCGGTCGACGTGCGATCGGTGGCAGAACCGGCATCAGGCTCGACATTGTCGAGAAAGGTCTGCGACGGGACGAAGAAAAGACAACCTGTCATAGCGGTGCTGACGTCCAGGAGGCGGTCGTAATTGCCCGGAGGCCGCCCGACGAACATATTGACCAGCATTTTTTCGATGCGCGTCGGAGAACGCGCATAGCCGATAAAGTAGGTTCCGAACTCACCCTTGGCGACATCGCCAAACGGCATGTTGTCCCTGACTATATCGAGTTCCTCGCCATCCTCGACAATCGTCGTCAGCGCGTTGTGAGCGTAGCTTGGCTTGACACTGTCATCGAGCTCGACGTTGGATAATTTCTTGCGGCCGATAATGCCTTCCTGCACTTCGACAGGGATCGCATTCCACTTCTTGAGATCATGGAGATACTTTTGCACGATCACGTAGCTGCCGCCGGCGAAGGCCTGGTCTTCCTCGTCAATAATTGTCACGTCGATCGCCGCCTGGTCAACGGGGCTTTCAGTGCCGTCGACGAAGCCAATCAGATCTCGATCATCGAAGTACCTGAAACCTTGAACCTGGTCGGCGCTAACCACCGCGTCGCCAAGTCTCGACATGATTTCCATTGCCAGTTCGAAGCAAAGGTCCATGCGGGCAGCCCGGATGTGAAACAGCACATCCCCCGGCGTGGACACCGCATGGTGGACACCGCGGATTTCCTTGAACGGGTGTAGCTCCCGCGGCCGCCGCCCTTCAAAAAGGCGGTCCCATGCTTCGGATCCGAAAGCCATGACACAGGACAACCTGCCGTCCAAATCCCGGAAGCCGACTGCACGGAGCAATCCGCCGAGATCAGCGCACATAGATCTTACGGCCGTCTCGCTTTCAGCCCCGGGCTTGATGGTCAAAATGAGGAAAATTGCCGCACGCGTCAGCCGCGCGACAACGGGCTGAGGGCTTGGTTTTGTGTCTTCTGCTGCCATGTTCTATCCGTTGTGTCCTTTGGTTGGCACATCTGCCCGGTGAAGAGGAACGACCATCAAGATGGGTGCGCCAGAGGCTCCGAGCTCGATTTGCCAGATCAATCGCCGCAGCACCTGTGCCGATGAATGCGCCTGCGAACGGCAACGTCATCGTCAGGCGGCATTGGCTAGCGTGCGCGGCTGTCCATTCAGTCATGCGACGTCGACCGGCGGTGTGGTTCACGTGCCGCCTGGGTGACCTCGGTAAGACCCAGTTTAAGATCAACCTGTGTCAAGATGCGACCTTGGTCGGCTGCGATCGTCAAACAAGAACGCCGAAGACCGATGCAAATATCCGAGGCACACGCAATCGCCTTCACTCCGAGGCATCGCGTCTTGCCTGAAATACTGCCGCGGCCTTCTTCAACCGTCCGCGCTCGGCCGGGCGCACAAGCGAAGTCACGTTCTTGTCCGGGATGTCGCGCATCCCCTGATTTGCATGCCGTGTATTGAACGGAATGTTGTTTTTCTTGGCCTGAAGCTTCAGTTCAAGCGCATGGCGTGCATTTTCTGCCAGTGAATGATTCCTCGACATCGAAGCCCGCCGCTGGATTTCCGCATTCAAGCGCTTCAGGCTCAGGGACAGGACGGAGGCTTTGAGCCGGGTGCCCGCGTCGGAGCGCTTCGGCGCCGCACCTTTCGGATCTGACTTCCCTCTCATTTCCCGGCGCTGCTGGTTCGCCTGCGATTTGGCGCGATCACGCATGTCCCGAAGCCGTCGGACAAGCTTGTCCAATGCCTCGTCGGACAGGCCCTGTATCGCCGGATGGCGGGTCTGCGAGACGACTTGGCGCTCATCGGCGTCAAGCGCCCTCTCTTCCTCTTTGCGGGTAAAGCCCATTTTGTGTCTCCTCTTCACGAATAAGATGAAGCCGCCGGCCAGCGGGCTGGGTTTCAAGTGACGCCGATCGTAACGATCAGTGCGACATCCGCCTCCAGTTCCAGGCAAATCTGCGTGCATTCCTTGTGTGCTGTCTTTCTCGTGCTGTGACACTGCCTGCGGATTGGTATCGAAAGGGGCGCGCAGTCGCCGCAAGATCGTAGCATTCGAGCACCTTCGGAACCGTGCGCGACCTGATAGATGCAAGATGGCCTCGAAGTTCGGGCGATCTGGGCATTATCAGTTCGCGGCCGCGCTCGACAAAAGCAGTATGCACTAAACAACTTCTCCTCGTCGACGAGTGTCTTCGTTCGGAGATGGTCTGTTCTCGTGCTCAATCGAGACGCACGCAAGCCGGGCGGCGCTCTGTTCATTCGGTCTCGGGTACAGGGCGCCCGGATCGCTCTTCCTCGAGCGTCACCGCTATATCAGCGTTGGCGGATAACCGGACCTTGTCACCCTCGGCACCGGCAACGAAGCCGAGTTCGATGTAATGGTGATGTCGGCCCTTATGGAAGGCGTCACCGCTGTCGCTCTTTATCAGTTTAATGCGATTGCCCTCCACGCGATCCACTGTTCCAACGTGAACGCCGTCTGCACCGATGACTTCCATTCCCTCTTTGATTTTATGGTTTGTCACTTTTCTACTCCTCTTTTGGTAGGTTGCGGCTATGTGGCGATTGCAATAATCCAAGACGCTGGGTGGTGGCCCAAAGGGTTCAGAATCCCCTATTCATCGTCATCATCCATGATCTTTACGGCCTTGCCGTTGAAGGTGAGTGCGCCCTTTCCAACAGAGAGCTTCACCGACGAGTCGTCGTGCACCTCCCCAGCCAGAAGCAGTTCGGCGAGCGGATCCTGCACGTAGCGCTGGATGGCTCGCTTGAGCGGACGGGCTCCGAAGGCGGGATCCCAGCCCTTTTCAGCAAGCCAGTTTTGCGCCTTGGTGTCGAGCGATAGATTGATCTTTCGATCGCCGAGAAGCTTCTGGAGGCGCTTGAACTGAATGTCGACGATGCGACCCATTTCAGTCTTCTGGAGACGGTGAAAAAGAATGATCGCGTCAATGCGGTTGAGGAATTCGGGGCGGAAGTGCACGCGAACCATCGCCATGACCTGTTCGCGCACCACACTGGTCTTCTCGCCTTCCGGTTGATTGACCAGGTACTCCGCGCCAATATTCGAGGTCATGATGATCAGCGTGTTGCGGAAATCGACCGTTCGACCCTGGCCGTCCGTGAGACGGCCGTCGTCAAGGACCTGGAGCAGCACATTGAAGACATCGGGATGGGCTTTCTCGATTTCGTCAAAAAGGACTACCTGGTAGGGTCGTCGCCGCACGGCTTCGGTCAATGCCCCGCCTTCATCGTAGCCCACATAGCCTGGGGGTGCTCCGATTAGTCTGGAAACGGAGTGTTTCTCCATGAACTCCGACATGTCTATACGCACCATGGCGGTTTCGTCATCGAACAGAAACTCCGCCAGCGCCTTGGCAAGCTCCGTCTTGCCGACGCCGGTCGGACCGAGGAACATGAAGGAGCCGATTGGGCGATTGGGATCCTGCAGTCCAGCGCGAGCACGGCGCACCGCTGTGGAGACGGCGCGCACGGCCTGTGCCTGCCCGATGACACGCTCTCCGAGCTTCTCCTCCATATGAAGAAGCTTGTCTTTTTCTCCCTCCAGCATCTTGGTAACCGGCACGCCTGTCCAGCGCGACACCACTTGGGCAATGTTGTCGGCGGTCACTGTCTCGCTGATGGACGACGTCTCGGTTGCCTCGATGGCGGCGAGTTTCTTTTCGAGCTCGGGAATAGTGCTATAGGAAAGCTCACCGGCCCGCTGAAACTCGCCTTTGCGCTGAGCGTTGGCAAGCTCTGTCCGATAGTGTTCAAGCTCGCTCTTTATCTTTTGGGCATCGGAAAGTTTCCCCTTCTCCGCCTGCCACTTGGAGGTCAGATCGGCCGATCTCTTTTCAAGGTCCGCGAGCTCCTTTTCGAGCGCGTGAAGGCGCGTCTTCGATCCCTTGTCGCTTTCTTTTTTCAGCGCCTCCTGCTCGATCTTCAGACGAATGATGTCACGATCGATTGAATCGAGCTCCTCGGGTTTGGAGTCGACCTGCATCTTCAGTCGAGCCGCGGCCTCGTCGATTAGATCGATGGCCTTGTCCGGAAGGAACCGATCGGTGATGTAGCGGTTGGACAAGGTGGCTGCCGCGACCAGTGCCGCATCGGCTATCCTGACACCATGATGAAGCTCATACTTCTCCTTCAAGCCGCGCAGGATGGAGATTGTATCCTCGACGCTCGGTTCCGGCACGAAAACCGGCTGGAAGCGCCGCGCCAGCGCCGGGTCCTTTTCGACATGCTTGCGGTATTCATCGAGCGTGGTCGCGCCGACGCAATGCAACTCCCCACGCGCCAGCGCAGGCTTTAACAGGTTGGAGGCATCCATGGCTCCATCGGTCTTGCCGGCGCCGATCAGCGTGTGCATTTCGTCGATGAACAGGATGATGCCGCCTTCGGCCGAAGTCACCTCTTGCAGCACAGCTTTTAGCCGCTCTTCGAACTCGCCCCGATACTTTGCGCCCGCGATCAGAGCACCGAGATCGAGCGCCAGCAGTTTCTTGTTGTGCAGGCTCTCCGGCACGTCACCATTGACGATCCGAAGCGCCAACCCTTCGACGATAGCCGTCTTGCCGACACCCGGCTCACCAATCAGAACCGGGTTATTCTTAGTCCGGCGCGAAAGAACCTGGACCGTTCGCCTAATCTCCTCGTCGCGACCGATCACCGGATCGAGTTTCCCGTCCCGCGCTGCCTTTGTCAGGTCGCGGGCATATTTCTTCAACGCGTCATAAGCATTCTCCGCGGATGCGTTGTCGGCAGTTCGCCCTTTGCGCAATGCGTCAATGGCCGCCCTAATGGCCGCGGGATCAACTCCGGTATCGGAAAGAACCTTGCCGGCATCGCTACCCCGATCCTCGACCAAGGACTGGAACAGCCGCTCAACGGTCACATAGCTATCCCCCGCCTTGTCGGCGATTTTCTCCGCCGCATCGAATAGGCGCGCCAGTTCCGACGTCATGTAAACCTGACCGGCGCCCGATCCCGAGACTTTCGGCAACTTCACAAGCGCGTCCTCATCCGCGCCGAGAACCGTTCGCGAATTGCCGCCGGCTCGATCGATAAGGCCGGAAACAAGCCCTTCATCGTCGTCCAACAGAACCTTCAATAGATGCAGGCTGGTGAACTGCGGGTTACCATCCCGCACGGCAAGCGATTGTGCCGACTGGATGAAGCCCTTTGCGCGATCCGTAAATTTTTCGATATTCATTTCGGCCACCTGTTACGAGGACGATTTGGATGACTGGAGAAAGTGGTTCAGCTCTGCGGGGCCTTGCCGTGAGTAAGAGGCAAATTGCCAAAACCTGGCGACACCACCAACGCATCGCGCAACGCCTGTTCTTTCGCATGATCCAGCGAGGTTCTCAGGACGGTCCCACCGGTCCCCCTGAGCTCGTCGAGAATCTTGTCTGCGGTCATGCTACGGATCAGCAGAAAAAGCGCGGCATTTTCCGGCTTCAAATTTATTGCGAGTTCCCTCATGAAGCCGTCGTTGATGCCAAAGTCGCTGAGCGCGCCGCCGAGCGCACCCGAGGCCGCGCCAATGGATGCCCCCAGGAGAGGCATGAGAAAAATCGATCCGATCAGCAGACCCCAGAAACCGCCGGAAATTGCCCCGACCGCCGTTGGATGGATCAGTTGGACAAGCTTGACCCTGCCGTTCTCCTGCTTGACTGCGATCACGGCGTCAGAGAGCTCGATCAGATATTCCTTTTGAAGGTTCAGAAGCTTCTGTCTTATGGCTTCCGCTTTGTCTTCCGTCGGGTAGACGATGACGATCAGATCGGACACAGCTTCCTCCCTCGTTCCGGACTATCGAGGTCCAGGCGCGCAATTCAGGAGCAACCTCCGTGCCAGATGGAGAATCCATAAAAATCAGATAGTTGACCGAGCCAGGGAGGCAACTCCAGACAATCTGTCGGTACACGGCAGACAAACTGTCTGCTCACCGCGGCGATAGCTTGCTAAACCAAGCGTGCGCCGTAGAGGATTTCAAGCGCCTCGAGCGCGATCAGGATGTAACTTCCATTGCTATCCATGTCTTCGTCGGTCGAAAGGTCAAATTGCTTCCAGACGCCTTGCATGTCTGCCGCCTGACGCTGGGCGATGACGTCGTTCGCCATCCGGCCGATCAGGCCGAACTGGGTGATATCAAAGTTCAATCCCTGGTCATTGAGAAAGAGCCCATGCTGGCGCAGGAAGTCCGCCATCGGCATCGACGTTCCCGTCAGATAAAACAGCAGGTCATTTGCGTTCAAAGGCTGATCTCTTGATTGCGGGATCAATCCCGCTTCCTCGATCCGCTGTGCCGATGCCTGTATATCCTTCGAAAGTTGTTCGATCGAGACTACGGTCATTTTATCCTCCAGAAAGCCGACCTTTATCGACACCCGTTTCGGTCGAGCCGCTAGCGGTATGAGGTCGATGGTCATCCGAACCGACCAGCGAAAATCGTGCCACCTCTCTCACTCCAAATAGTTTCAATAGCTTGACATTCAACTGTCGAATGTCGTCGGACAAGGTGTCGATCGAAGGCGGAAGATTTGTCCCAACTTCCAGTCCCGTTCAAGCAGCTTCGGGAAGCCAGACCGTAAATGTCGTTCCAGCGCCAGGCTTGGTTTTGACGGAGATCGTGCCGCCCTGGCGGGTAACAAGCATCTGGCAGATCGAAAGACCGAGCCCTGTGCCTTCACGACGCTTGGTTGTGAAAAACGCATCGAAGATCTTCTTGGCGACATCCGGTTCCATGCCGATACCGGTGTCCGAGACCTCAACCGAAACGCCCGGAATTCCATCCACGTCGGAATCGAACGTGCGCAGAACCAAAGTCCCCCCTTGCGGCATGGCGTGGAGCGCATTGACCATCAGGTTGATCATGACCTGCTGGAGTTCGGTGCGCGGCATGACGACGAACCGCGACGCTTCATCCTGTCTCTCGATGGCAGTCGTCGTCTTTTTGAGGAGATGCCGGATCAGGGGGAGCGTATCGCCGATGACATCAGCAGGATTGTATTGCTCAAGAACGCCCGCATATTCCTGGGGTTTTGAAAATTTGAGAAGATTGGTGACCATCTCGCTGATGCGCATCAACTGCTGGTCTATAAGCCGGAATTCGTCTTTCGCTTTGTCGGCTCTGTCTCCCGCAATGGATTGAATGATTTCGAGATTACCTTGTATGACGGCAATGGGATTGTTGATTTCGTGAGCGACGCCGGCCGTAATCTCGCCAATTGCCGCCAGCTTCTCCGACATGATCAGTTGCTTGGTCGTGGTCTCGAGCTGTTCGTTTGCCGTCTGCAATTCGCGCGCCCTTTCTTCGACACGCTGGTTGAGCTCGGTGTTCCAGAGTCGCAACTCGGCGTCACGTTCCTGAACCTGATCAAGCAAGTGATCGAGCTCCGACGCCACCAACCCAATCTCGTCGGTCATTTTCGGGAGGCCTGTCCGCGCCGAAAGATCACCGTGCTCCACCGAACTGATCGTCCTTGTCATGCGCTCCAGCGGTCGAAAGATGTTGCTCGCCCAGACCAAAAACAGTGGCACCGTCGCAGCGACGGCAACCCCGAACGCTAAGATGATGGCAACCAGTGTTTCCCGTTTCGCCTCGGTAAACGGCTTTTGAAGAAAGCCAACATAGAGCATCCCGACACGACGGTTGTAGCTGTCGAGTAATGGCTCATAGGCCGAAATATACCAGTCGTTGACAACGAAAGCCTGCTCTCTCCAGGTCTTGCCATATTTGAGCACGGCATCGCCGACCTCACGTGAGACACGCGTCCCAATCGCACGCCTTCCCTCAAAGAGATTGACATTGGTGCTGATGCGAACGTCCGAGAGGAACACGGTCGCAGTCCCTCGGCTGCCGGAGGGTAGACTGTTTTCATTGTAGACCAACTTGTTGATCGTATCGACAAAGGAGCTGTTGTTGTTCAACAGCACGGCGGCAACCAGCGCGCCGCGTCCGCCATCGCCGAGCTGTGCAGCCGCCCCGACATGCAGGATGAGGCCCCGCGTTTCGATTTGGCCGTCTGGGTTCGGGTTCGATCTTGACGAAACGAGCGCAATTCGTGCACGCTCGGCAAGATCGGGTGTGAGTGAGGAAAGCTCATTGTGATCGAGCAGGTCAAATCGGGCGAGGGACTGACCGGCCAATGCCGCCTCGACGACCGGCCAGTCCCAACGCGGCGCCATCGTGGCGAGAGGCCGACTGCTTGCAATCACAGTGCCGGAACTGTCGATAAGGTAGAGAAGATCAAGACCACGGACCTGCGCTGTCTCATTCAGGAATGCGGCCAACTGGTCAGGTGAATTCGCCCGCGATGCGACGAGATCCCGAAATCGAGCAGACTCACTGACGGCCGCCAGGCGTTCTTCGGTCCCCTGCAACATCCTGTCGACAAAAATATGCGCGATTGTCAGATCGTCATTGACCTTGGATACCGCAAGCGCGTCGAACCGCTCGCTCCAGCGGTATATCGCGATGCCCAACAATACGGGCAGGATAACGAGCATTGGCACGAGCGCAATTGCCAGGAGACGGTAGCGGACGGACGCCCTGGGCTTTGAAATATCGCTCGTACCCTCACCCATTCCAGCTTACACATTTTCTGTCGATCGTTTTGCGAGAGATCCCCAATCGGCGGGCTGCCTCTTCGCGGTCTCCGCCCACCTCGCGCAGGACCGCGAGGATATGCCGCTTTTCTATTTCCGCCAAGCTCTGTCCACCCGGCTGTTCGCGCAGGGTTGGCGACCTCTCGCTCTCTTCCGGGAAGCTGCCCAGAATGATCGCTCTTTCAATGAAGTTTCGGAGTTCTCGGATGTTGCCGGGCCAATCATACCGGAGCAGGTAGGAGCGAACATGGTCGTCGATCTCAAGCGGCGGCATGCCGATCTGCTGGGCTGCTTCCCGCATGAACAGAGCCGCCAGTTCCAGAACGTCATTGCCCCGCTCCTTCAAGGGAGGCAACTGGATCTGAACGACGTTGATCCGGAAAAATAGATCCGCGCGGAAGGCGCCATCGGCAACTCGCTGTTCGAGATCGGCATTTGTGGCAAAGATGAACCTGGCGTCAAACGGGAGTTCCCGTTCGGAGCCGACCGGCCGAACTCGTCTATCCTCCAGCACGCGTAACAGCTTGCTCTGAAGATGGTACGGCATTTCGGCGATCTCATCGAGGAAGATAGTGCCGCCCTGCGCATGCAGCAACAGTCCCTCGCGCGTCCGGTTGGCGCCGGTAAAGGCCCCCTTCATGTGGCCAAACAATTCACTTTCGATCATGTCTGCCGGAATCGCTCCACAATTGATCGGAACGAACAGCTTGTCTGCCCTGTTTGAGAGCGAGTGTATGGAGCGGGCGGCGACCTCCTTGCCGGTGCCGGATGGCCCCGTCAGCAAGACGGATGTCGAGATTGGGGCGACACGACCAATCATCGCCCTCACTTTCTCGGTCGCGGTGGATTGTCCAATGATGTTGTTGCGGAGATAGACTTGGTACGGTGGAAAATTCATCTGATGTCGCAGGACGTCATTCTCGCGCTGCAACCGGCTACGATCGAGACAGCGAGCAATCGAATTCAATAATTGGTTTGACCTGAAGGGCTTCAGGACGAAATCGACGACGCCGACACGAAGCGCATTGATGGCCGTGTCGAGGTCGGCATAGGCCGTCACGAGAATGACGTCGGAAAAGAAGCCCGCGGCGCGCTGTTCCGCCAGCCAGTCGAGACCGTTCACCTTCGGCATGATATTGTCGAGGATCACGACGTCGAAATGCTGCTGATCGAGCTTGCGGGACGCTTCGAGCGTGTTTTCGGCCTCATCGATGAGTTTGCATCTAGGACCAAGCGTTTTCAGCAGGAAATTTCTCATTCCCGGTTCGTCATCGATAACGAGAATCGAGGCTTGCGCAAGCCATGGCCCGAACTCAGGATCGTCCAAGCGTTCCGAGGTTTCATTTGAATCAGATTCTGACATTGCCCCTCCCTGGGGTATTCCCTTTCTAAGTTCCGGCATCGCATCCCGTCTGACAAACATCGCACCGCGATCAGACCGGAAATCCTAACCAGACAACGGATAGGATTTCACGGTCCTCATTTCAGATTGCAGCTGCTCGAAGGCACGTCGCATACCGTGAAGCTGATCAAGAAGATGCAGAATGACGTCAATGCCTGCGTCGTTCGCACCAACCTTGTCCTCCAACTCGCGGATGAAATGCACCCGGGCCAAATCAGCTTCAGAGAAGATTGAGCCGTCTGCGCTGTCCTGAGGGATGACCCACTCGTGCTCGATCCACAATTCGAGCGTTTTTATCTGCAATTTCGACCGCGTTAGGAACTCCGTCTTCGTAAAGATCATGATCTGTCCTCCCGTGGGTTAAAGTCTCCTCCAACCGACCACCCCGACAAAAAGGCTTCGAGCTCCGGCCCGGGATGTTTGGGTAGAACTATCCTCAGTTTCACGAGCTCGTCTCCATGTCCGCCGCCGCGCTGTGGGGCGCCTTTGCCTCGCAAGCGCAAGATTGTGCCCGTGTTCGAACCCTTTGGAATCGACATCGACACATCGCCGGTTGGGGTCGGCACACGGATCTTTCCACCGAGCACGGCCTCGTTGAGAGAAATCGGCAGCTCGATCGAAATATCGTCGCCGTCGCGTTCGAAGCGAGGATCCGGAACGACCTCCACCTCAATGAGAGCGTCGCCTGGGCCACCTTTTCCGGCGCCGGGCGCACCCTTGCCCTTGAGCCGCAGGATCTTACCGTCGATCAGCCCCGCTGGAATGGTGACATCGAGAGTTCCGCCGCCGGGTAACGTCAGCCTTTTGTTGGCACCGGTTATGGATTCAACGAAGGATATCGCCAGTGTGTAGTGGAGATCCTCGCCGCGACGATTGGCATGGCTGCGCTGGCTTCGCCTGAGCAACTCTGCAAATGCATCATCGGAGCCCATGAAATCAGCAAAGCCCGACGTATCCATATAGGGATGACCTCCGTCGGAATGAGCGAAATCCCTGTAATAGTGGTGCTGCGGTCGCTCAGCCCCGCTTTCGTCGATTTCGCCGGCGTCAAAACGCTTCCGTTTTTCCGGGTCACCGACCAGGTCGTAAGCAGCCGCGACCTCCTTGAATTTGTCTTCGGCAGACTTGTCACCCGGGTTCAGGTCAGGGTGAAGTTTCTTCGCAAGCTTACGATAGGCAGATTGGATATCCACTGGAGACGCGGTCGGGCTAACGCCAAGGACCTCATAGGGATTTTTCACGTCTTACTCCGGTTACGGTTAAAATGCCCAATTTCCGACCTGAGGGACCCTCGCAACTTTTGAACTCCGACCTTCAGAATTGAGCAAGACAGCTTAAGGGGTGAGGGATACCGACCAGGCGCCCCCACCCCTCACGCGGGGAGGATCACCGCGTTCCAGCCGACGCGGTACATGACGGCTGGATTCCGCTGCGATTACGATGAAATGAGATGGGCGGAGATGAGCATGCCGCCGCCATTCTCAGTTCGCATTCTTCCTATCGTCGTCGAGCTCCGTGAACTCCGCATCGACCACGTCGTCGCCATGCGACGAGGCAGAGCCGGCTTCTGGCTGCTGGGGTTGCGCGTAGATCGCCTCAGCCAGCTTCATGCTCGCCTGTTGGAGGGCATTGATCTTGGCGGTGATCGCTTCGCCATCATTGCCTTTCAATGCCTCACGCAGACCGGACACGGCGTCCTCAACCGCGCGGCGATCGGCGTCAGAAAGCTTTGATCCATGCTCTGTCAGAGTTTTCTCGGTTTCATGGATGAGAGCATCACCGGCGTTTTTGGCCTCTATGGTTGCTCGCCTCTTCTTGTCCTCGGTGGCATGCGTCTCCGCATCCTTGATCATTCTGTCGATGTCCGCCTCCGAAAGGCCGCCGGAAGCTTGAATCTGGATATGTTGCTCCCGTCCGGTTCCTTTGTCCTTGGCGGAAACATTGACAATGCCGTTGGCGTCGATGTCGAACGTCACCTCAATCTGCGGCGTGCCGCGCGGAGCCGGGGGGATCCCCATCAAATCGAATTGACCGAGCAGCTTGTTGTCGGCCGCCAGCTCACGCTCGCCTTGGAAAACACGGATCGTAACTGCACTCTGGTTGTCTTCGGCCGTCGAAAATGTCTGGCTCTTTCTCGCGGGCACGGTCGTGTTCCGCTCGATTAGGCGGGTAAAGACCCCGCCCAACGTTTCCAATCCGAGGGACAGGGGTGTTACGTCAAGAAGCAGGACATCCTTGACGTCTCCCTGCAGCACACCTGCCTGGATCGCAGCACCGACAGCAACCACTTCATCAGGGTTCACGCCCTTATGGGGTTCCTTGCCGAAGATCTTTTCCACGACTTCCTGAATCTTCGGCATTCGGGTCATGCCGCCGACAAGTACGACCTCGCTCACCTCCTTGGCGGTAAGACCTGCATCCTTTAGGGCGCTGAGGCAGGGTTCGATTGTCCGTTGCACGAGATCCTCGACCAGGGACTCGAATTTCGCTCTGGTGATCTTGACCTGAAGATGCTTCGGACCAGTCGCATCGGCGGTGATGAACGGAAGGTTAATTTCGGTCTGTGTCGTCGTCGACAGCTCGATCTTCGCTTTCTCGGCCGCCTCCTTGAGGCGCTGGAGCGCAAGCTTATCCGATCTCAGATCGATCCCTTGGTCCTTCTTGAACTCCGAGCAGAGATACTCGACGAGACGCATGTCGAAGTCTTCCCCTCCAAGGAAGGTATCGCCATTCGTCGACTTCACCTCGAAAACGCCATCGCCGATATCGAGGATCGAGATGTCGAACGTCCCGCCGCCGAGATCATAGACCGCGATCTTGGATTGCTTTTTCTTTTCAAGTCCATAGGCAAGCGCAGCTGCCGTCGGTTCATTTATAATGCGCAGAACTTCAAGTCCGGCGATCTTGCCCGCGTCCTTCGTTGCCTGGCGCTGGGCGTCGTTGAAATAGGCCGGCACCGTTATAACCGCCTGCGTCACTTTTTCCCCGAGATTTGCTTCGGCAGTCTCTTTCATTTTTTGAAGTATGAAGGCGGAAATCTGGGATGGAGAGTAGGTCTTGCCTTCGGCTTCTACCCATGCGTCTCCATTGGCCGCCTTGACGATCTTGTAGGGAACAAGACCCTTATCCTTCTCTACGGTCGGATCATCATAACGGCGACCGATAAGGCGCTTTACGGCAAATATTGTATTGGTCGGATTGGTTACAGCTTGCCGACGGGCGGGTTGACCCACTAGGCGATCGCCATCGCTTGTGAATGCAACAATGGATGGCGTCGTCCGCGCGCCCTCCGAGTTCTCAATAATTCGAGTGTTCTTACCGTCCATGACGGCAACGCAGGAGTTGGTCGTTCCCAGATCGATTCCGATAACTTTGCTCACCGTTTTGCTCCTCTGCTTATCTCTCGGATTAGATGGTTCAGTCCCGCAAGGTCTTTCTCAAGGGATCAGCACGCCCATGGCAGTTCGTTCATCCGCCGAATTGTTGTTGATGTCCCTCCCCGAACATGACGCCGCCAATCCAAAATCGTTCCAATCGCCACCGTTTTCGGACAGTGATGTGCCATTGAAGCCGTAACGGCCATTCAGATTAGCAACAGTTGTGCCAGTTGTTGATATCCATAGATATCAATGCGTTACAGCGCATTTCTCCGACGGATTGGACAGGATGTCCGGCCTTTGCCAGACAAAATGTCCAGCGCTATAGACAGCTGTGCCAGCATATCACAAGCGCCTGTGACGTGCTGATATTGTGCCGACAAGGCGGCCGTGATCTGTCGCAGGTCAATTGATTTGCAAGGGTCGCAGATTGGAGAGACAGTCCGGAGCGCCAGATAACTTCGTCCCTGTGTGAGAAGCCGACCCACTCATGGTCGGTCGTCAATTTGTCTATCGAACCCGGACACACTGTCAGTTGAGTGCCGTTAGATATCAGGCCTATCCTTTGGTCAGCACAATTTCCGCTTGGCACGATCGTTGCATCGCAGAAGCGATATGTTGAGGATCCGGCCATCGCTTTCAGAAATTCCGGCTCTCTTCGAAGGAGGATGTTGTGCCGGCAACCGTGAAGGACCCACGGACGGAGCGAAGGCACTCAGCGCGAGCTGCCGTCTATGCGGCGCTGGCGGGCAATCTTGCGGTTGCACTCACGAAGCTTGTTGCAGCCGCAATAACAGGTAGCGCCTCGATGTTCAGCGAGGCTGTTCACTCGGTTGTGGATTGCGGCAACGAGGCACTCATCCTCTATGGATATCGCCGTGCCACACGAAAGCCGGATGTGGTGCATCCGTTGGGTTTCGGCCGAGAACTATATTTCTGGAGCTTCATTGTGGCGCTGCTCCTGTTCGCGCTTGGGGCGGGTGTCGCCATCTATCAGGGGATATGGCACGTTGTTGTCCCTCAATCCATGGAGCATCTCACCGTGAGCTACGTCGTCCTGGGGCTTTCATTTATATTCGAAAGCACGTCCTGGGTCGTCGGTTGGAGAGCGTTTGCAAAATCACGGGGCAGTATCGGGTTTTGGAAAGCCTTCCACCAAAGCAAAGACCCACCGGCATTCATGGTCCTGTTTGAAGACAGCGCCGCCATGATCGGGATCGCGATCGCAACGATTGGAATCACTGCGGCAGAGCGCCTCGACATGCCTATTCTTGATGGCGTCGCATCCATATTCATCGGTATCGTCCTTGCGGTGACCGCAATACTGCTGGCCATTGAAAGCAAGAGCTTGCTGATAGGTGAAAGAGCGACGCCTGCCCTAGTCGAAGCCATTTGTAAAATCGCGCAGGAACAGGAAGGTGTCGCGCACGCAAACAGCGCGCTCACGGCGCAACTTGCGCCCGATCAGGCAATTGTCGCTCTTAGCGTCGAATTCGATCCAGTCCTGGTGACGGAGCAGATCGAGAAATGCGTCGAGACGATCGAAGCGAAGGTTCGCGCTGCACATCCCGAGGTCGTTGCTCTGTTTGTCAAACCCCAAACCGTGGGCGAATTTGAGAAAGCGCGCCGAAGGAGGTTCGGCGACTATCATTTTGCCGCGCCAATGCCATGAGGCTTGCTTACGGTTATCGAGGCAGGGTTTCTCGGTGAGAATGGCTCACGCAATCTCACCACTTCCTCGACACATTGTCGATGCGCAGCAGGACAACTTGTCCATCTCAATCGTCTCGACCATTATAAGCCTTTGTTTTTGCGAACCATTTCAAATGGCATGTTCGTTGCGTCGGTAAACCCGATGAAGTTGCGGAAAATCGCCACTCCCGAGAACACAATCTGGAATCGAATTCTCAAATCCCTGGGATCTCTATGGACGATGGAGGATGGAAATGACGTCGATTAATGGAGTTTCTACATCAGACGACCTTAGCAACGCACGCAAGAAATGGGGATTGTTTCTCCTCCTTGGGATCGCATTTATCGCCCTGGGAGTAATTGCCGCCGGCAACTTCTTCTATGCCACCATCGCGACTGTCTTCTATGTAGGTATGTCGATGATCCTAGCAGGCGTGTTCCAGTTTCTCCATTCGTTTGGCGTCAAGACCTGGAGCGGATTTTTATGCTGGCTCTGCGGCGGCGTGGTCTATGCGGTTGCCGGCGTTGCCGCCATTGCCAATCCCGAATTTGCCTCCATAATCCTCACCCTAGTGCTCGGTGTATTGACTATCGCATCTGGGTCCCTCCGTTTTATCGTCGGAATTCGGACCAAGCGCGCAATGGGTTGGCGATGGCTGGCGGCGTCGGGCCTTGTCACAGCGCTTGCGGGCCTCGTCATCTTGATCGGATGGCCGGTCAATAGCGTCTGGCTGCTAGGCCTTCTGCTGGCGGTCGACTTGATTTTTCAGGGCGCAGCGCTGATCGGCTTTGCTTGTCAGCTCGGAGCGATACCATAAGTAAGACAATCTATTCCGTTCACCGGCAACGTTGGCGACGACTATCTGAGCCAGCGGGAACTCATGACAGGATGGTCTAATGCGCGACGACAAAAAGCAAGGAAACCCGAACCCAGGCGCTGCCTCGGAGGACGTTCATTCTTCATCAGGCTCAGCCGAGCACCATGTGACGCAGGTCGGCAGATCTGACACGGACCCGCAAGGCGCAGTGAACACAGCGGATCGGTTGCGTCAGCTAGAAGCGGAAAAGGCGGCGCTACAGGATCGTCTCTTGCGTGCTCTTGCCGAGACCGAAAATATACGCAAGCGCGCCGAGCGCGATGTGGCTGACGCGCGAAAATATGCAGTAACACAATTTGCCCAGGATATGACAAAGGTAGCAGACTATCTTGAACGCGCGATCGGAAGCATTCCGAAGGAAGTCCGCCTGCATGATGGACCAGTCAAGACACTGGTTGAAGGTGTGGAACTGACCGAAAAGGAATTGTTGCGTTCACTGGAAAAACATGGCGTCAGCAAGCTCAATCCACTCGGGCAGGCCTTTGACCCGAATTTTCACGAAGCCGTCTTCGAAACCGAAGACCCGAATGTTCCCCACGGGACCGTGACCGTGGTAGCTGAACCCGGATATTCAATAGGAACGCGCCCGATGCGTGCCGCCAAAGTCGGAGTGTCTCGGGGCGGTCCACCACGTAAGACGCAGGGTTGAAAGCGACCGCCAAACGCCCTCAAATTGCGAATCCGCAGTCGTCGGATCGGCGAAGCCGATTACCTCGATATGGTCGAGATAGGGCTTTCCATCGAGCCAATAATTCGGGTTGCGCTCAGCGTTGAATTTCTGGTCCTCGAAACCGACGAACTTGAACGGTCCGGAACCAATAGGCTTCTTTGGGTCGAAATCGGTTGGGACGATGGACAGACTCGGATGGAAAATGCCTGCCTGAAGAACGAATGCGGATATTTCAGGTGCAGGCGCGCCGTCAGCTTTCCATCCATCTCAATGCCCTTGGGATCGAGCGCCTCCAGGCTGCGTACAGCGAGCGAACCGGTTGTCGCTTGGGCACGGGCGATGGCGAAGATGACATCGTCGATGGTCAATGCCTTGCTATCATGAAAGGTAACACCCTCGCGAATGCGGATCGTCCAGCTGTCACTCGTGGTGTGATCGGCAGCCCACGCTCTATGCCTCGGCGCGGTCTGGGCCAAAGGCGGGGTTCCCAAGCGGCCGCCTCCGCCTTTGCGACGTCGTCGGTCAAGCCCGCAAGTGTTTTATGCGCTTCAACGGCATCTTGCGCAGCAGGCGCTCCCAGGCACTGGATGAATGGATCTACGATGCCATAGACACCGAGCTCACCGCAATCATGCGTTTCGCCAGCGTTTTGCGCCGGGATATTGATGCCGTAAGAAATGCGATCGAACTCCCTTGGAGCAACGGTCAAGCCGAAGGTCAGATCAACCGCCTCAAGATGCTGAAGCGAGCAATGTACGGTCGCGCTGGCCCGGAACTGATGAGGGCGAGAATGATGCCGCTGAATCACAGAAATTGAGGAAGAACCGATACGCCTGCACGGCAAGCTTCAACGAAGTGGAGCAATCTCACGGATGAGATCGATGAGCAGGCGCAGTGCATTGGGGACTTGGTGGCGACCGGAATAATAGGCGTGAAACCCGCTGCCCATCGAGGCCCAGTCGTTTAGGACGACCTTCAAGCTGCCACGATCCAGATACGGCCGTAGCACCGGCTCCGCACCATAGATGATGCCAACGCCGCTGAGGCCGAAGCCGATCGCCGCATGGCTCTCGTCTACGGTCAACGGACCTGGCGTTGCGATCGCAACGGCTTCGTCGCCTCGCTCGAACTCCCACTGATAGAGCTGGTCATTGCCCAAGCGGATGCGGACACAGCGATGCTTGTGCAGATCGTGCGGCGTCGTCGGCGTACCGAAGCGTTCGAGATAGGCGGGCGACGCGGCAGCAACCCAACGGATGTCCGGAGACAGCCGCTGCGCGATCATGTCTTCCGGTACGGTGCCACCATAGCGAATGCCGGCATCGAAACCGCCCGCGATGACATCGATCAGGCGGTTGCTCACGCTGACGTCGACCTCGACCTCGGGATAGCGTTCGACGAAGGTCGGCATGACAGGATCGAGCAGAAGCGGGACCGCATCTTCCAGAATGTTGATCCTGACGCGGCCCATTGGCGCATCCCGGAACCTGTTAAGGTTCTCCGCCGCCTCGCCGACGCTCTGCAGCGGACCTTCGATCGACGCCCGAAGCTCCTCCCCGGCGGCAGTGAGCGTCACGCTCCTCGTGGTTCTGTTCAACAATCGAACGCCGCGCCGCGCTTCGAGCGCGGTGATGGCATGGCTTAATGCCGAGGTCGTAACTCCCATTTCCAGAGCGGCGCGACGGAAATTGGAATGCCTGGCGATAGCCAGGAAGTAGAGGAAATCGGCAAGATCGGTCCGGCTTAGCTGCATGGCAGCATACTAACACACTGTTGAGCTGTGTTCATTAGTTTATTGCTTGCGAGGGCGCTAATCCGGATCGGTGCGACCGACTAAATATTGGCCAACGCTCAAGGCGAGCGAGTCGATTTGGAACCTGACCATCATGAACAAGCTCGCAATTGTCGTTGCCGCTGCCGTGTCGGCCACAGGTGCCGCCGCGGCCCAGGAAGGAAACACGACCATGGACATCACCCACAAGGCCGACCTTAAGACGGTCGACGGCCCGGCTGAATATTTCACCGGCAAGGTCACTGGCACCGGCTCATTCCAGCGCCCCGATCCATCGCGCGTGAGTGGCGGGATCGTCCACTTCGAGCCCGGCGCTCGCAGCGCGTGGCATACCCATCCCGCCGGGCAAACGCTTATCGTGACCGAGGGCGTCGGCTGGACACAGGTCGAGGGAGGTCTCAAGCTGGAGTTCTACGCGGGCGACGTGCTGTGGTGCCCCGCCGACCAAAAGCACTGGCACGGCGCGACGGCGCACGAGGCCATGACTCACATCGCCATTCAGGACACGGTTGATGGCAAGAATGTCGTCTGGCTGGAGAAGGTGACGGACGAGGAATCTCTCGCGGCGCTGGGAAGCGAGTAACCCGTGCCGCACGTCATCGTAAAGCTCTGGCCGGGCAAATCCGACGCGCAGAAGCGCGATTTGTCCGCGGCCATCGTCCGGGATGTCACCCGTATCCTGAACTACGGCGATGAAGCGGTGTCGGTCGGTTTCGAGGAGGTCCAGCCCGATGCGTGGACCGCCCAGGTTTATGAGCCCGACATTCGAGGCCGATGGAACGCGCTCACCAAGGAGCCAGGGTACGGCCCCGGCCCGAAGCGCTCAGATTGAAGGTAAGCACTATGATACTGGAAGAGACATTTACACTCGCAAACGAGGTGAAGATCCCGAAGCTGGGATTGGGCACCTGGCGCATTCCCGATGCCGATACTGGTCGTGTCGTACGTGAAGCCGTTGAGATCGGCTACCGCCACATCGATACCGCACAGGCCTATGAGAATGAGCACGGTGTGGGCGAAGGTGTTCGCGCGAGCGGCCTGTCCCGCGACGAAATCTTCGTCACGACCAAGCTTGCGGCCGAGTGCAAGACCTTCGCGGCGGCGCGAGACCGCATCGACGGCTCGCTCCGGGTGCTCGGGCTGGATCACATCGACCTGATGCTGATCCACAGCCCACAGCCATGGGCGGAATTCCGGGAAGGCGGGCATTTCTTCGAGGGTAATCTCGAAGCGTGGCGCGCGCTTGAAGAAGCCTATGCTGCCGGCAAGGTCCGCGCGATCGGCGTCTCGAACTTCGAGCAGGCGGACCTCGACAATCTGCTCGATAACGGCAGCGTCGTGCCGATGGTCAATCAGGTCCTGGCCCATGTCGGCAACACGCCGTTCGACCTGATCGACTATTCGCGATCGAAGGGCTTATTGGTCGAAGCATACTCCCCGGTGGCTCACGGCGCCGCGCTCAAGAATGCCCAGCTCGGAGCGCTGGCGCAGCGCTATGGGGTCAGCATCGCGCAGCTCTGCATCCGCTACTGCCTCCAACTCGGCCTGCTCCCTCTGCCGAAGACGGCCAATGACGGGCACATGCGCGACAATGCCGCCGTCGACTTCGTCATCTCCGATGCCGACATGGCGACCCTCAAGGGTTCTGCGAACGATACGGACTATGGCGAAGCCAGCGCCTTCCCAATGTTCGGCAAGAAGCGGCAGGTCGCCGTCACCGGCCGGGAGGGCTGACCCATGAACCCGGTCTACGACTTCAAGGGACACGTCGCGCTGGTGACGGGAGCCGCCAAGGGCATGGGGCTCGCGACTGCGCGCGCCTTCGCCGAGAATGGCGCATCCGTGGTGCTGGCTGACATCGATGGCGATCTTGCCGCGCAGGAGGCGGAGCGGATCGTCAGCGCGGGCGGGGCAGCGATCGGCATGGCCTGCGACGTCGCCGACGAGACACAGGTGGCGGCGATGATCGATCTGGCCGTCGCCAAATATGGCCAGCTCGACATGGCGTTTAACAATGCGGGCATCCAGGTGCCGCCATTCGACGCGGCGGACGAGCCGCTGGCGAATTTCGAGCGCGTCACCGCCGTCAACCAGCGCGGCGTGTGGGCTTGCATGAAGCATGAACTCAGGGTGATGCGATCGCAGGGCTCGGGGGCAATCGTCAATTGCTCTTCGCTCGGCGGCCTGGTCGGCCTGCCCGGACGCGCCGCCTATCACGGGACCAAACATGCCGTGATAGGGATGACCAAAAGCGCAGGCGTCGAATATGCGCCGCGCGGCATCCGCATCAACGCGATCTGTCCCGGCACGATCGACACGCCGATGGTGCAGGAGATGCTGGAGGGTCAATCCGACGCGATGGCCGAAATCATGAAGCAGCAGCCGATCGGTCGCCTCGGACGTTCCGAGGAAATCGCCGCCGCCGTGCTCTGGCTGTGCAGCCCGGCGGCGAGTTTCGTGATCGGCGCCGCGCTGCCGATCGATGGCGGCTTCACCGCGCACTGATGACGTTCGCGCCCCTCTTCACGCGCCGATCCACGATCTCGATGACCGTGGTGGCCGTCATGCCATGGTCCCTAACCGCAGGAGTAAAGACGATGCCTACGGAACCAACCAATGCACGCAAGTCCTTTGGCGTCATCGCGCCGCACCTTGCCGAGATCACCGATAAAGTCCTGTTCGGCGACGTCTGGGAAAACCCGGCGCTGAAACCGCGCGACCGCAGTCTGGTGACGATCACCTGCCTGATCGCGATGTATCGGATCAACGAGATGCCGTTTCATATCAAGAAAGCGCTCGATAATGGCGTGACCAAGGAAGAGATTATCGAGACTGTCACGCAGATCGCATTCTACGCCGGATGGCCGCCCGCGATGACGGCGCTGCCTATCCTCAAGAAAGTGTTTGAGGAAGCTGGCCTCTGAATACCGACCACGTCGTCTCTGTCATGCGCTGCGCCGGTGATCGGCGTGGCGCTGAGCCTGTCAGGAGGCCGTGCAATGGCTGAAACCGAACCCCATCCCATCATCCGAATGGCGGAACTGGAAATCGATCCGGCGCAACTGGACGCCTACAAAGCGTTCCTGACCGAAGAGATCGAGGCGTCAGTTCGCCTGGAACCAGGCGTATTGTCGCTCAATGCGGTCTCGGTGAAGGGCGATCCGGCCCAGATCCGCATCTTCGAGGTCTATGCCGATCAAGTCGCCTATGAGGCGCATCTGAAGGCACCGCATTTTCTCAAATACAAGAACGGCACCGCAGCGATGGTGCGGTCGCTCAGACTGATCGAAGCCGACCCGATCGTTCTGCGCGCCAAATCCGCAGGAGGCCCGCCATCTCAATAACCCGCTCCTCTTCGGCGTCGGCGTCCAGCCTTCCGGTTCAAACCGAACCCACTGCGCCGAGCCTTCGTCCGGCCATGCCGATCATGGCGGGCGTCTTCCTGTCGTTCTTGATGATCGGCATGGCGCTGCCGGTGCTGCCGCTCCATGTCCACGATGTGTTGGGCTTCGGTCCGTGCGTGGTTGGTCTCGTCGCGGGATGCCAGTTCCTCGCCTCGCTGGTGTCGCGTCTCTGGGCGGGGAGACTTACTGACACACGCGGGCCAAAGCGGGCAATGGCGTTGGGCTTGACCGCTGGCGCGCTCGGCGGCTTTTGCTATCTCGCCTCGTTGCTCGCGTTGTCGATGCCGGTCATCTCTGTAGCGATCCTGCTCGTCGGCCGCACTCTGCTCGGAGGAGCCGAGAGCCTGATCATGACCAGCGGTATGCTGTGGGGGCTTGGGCTGGTCACGTCCGACCGATCCGCGAAGGTGATCGCCTGGGTTGGAATGTCGATGTTCGCCGCCCTCGCGGTCGGAGCGCCGTTCGGGAGCGCGATCTACACACATTTCGCGTTTCTTGGCATCGCGCTGGCGAGCACCGCCATCCCGCTCGTGGCGCTGGCGATCATCTCTCCGCTTCGCCCACTGATCCCGCCACACGTCGCGAAAGGGCATATCTCGGCGGTTTTCTCTGCCGTGCTTCTTCCCGGTCTCGGATTCGCGCTGAGCGGCATCACGTTTGGAGCTGTCACCGCGTTCCTGACTCTCTACTTTGCCATCCAGCATTGGGCGAACGGCGCGCTTGCCTTCACGCTCTTCGCTTCCGCCCTTATCGGCGCCCGCATTGTCGGGGGGCATCTCCCTGATCGGTTTGGCGGCGCGCGCGTCGCACTCGTCTGCCTGTTCGGCCAGGCGGCAGGACTCTCCGTCATCGCCGCCGCTCCATCGAGCCTGGTCGCGATGGTTGGCGCGGCCATTGCCGGCGCGGGTTTCTCGCTCGTGTTCCCAAGTCTCGGCCTGGAAGCGGTCCAGCGCGCACCCGAAGGCAATCGCGGGCTAGCTATGGGTGCCTATAATGCGTTCCTCGATCTCACGCTTGGCTTGGGTAGTCCGCTGCTGGGCCTTATCGCTTCACACGCGGGTCTTGGGGCGGTGTTCACGGCGAGCGCCATTGCCGCGCTTCTTGCGGTCCCAATCGCGCTTGCGCTGCTTCCGCGACAAAAACGCCGACGGTGAAGACGTTCGATCCTGCCCCCTCGCCTAAGGCTCATATTGGACGCGGTGAGCGGTACAAAGCCATATCACCGTCCGGCCAATAGTTTTCGCACAGCCTGGGGGTCTCCCCGCAGAAGGGGTCGGCCGAGACCGTGGCTCGGTCGCAGGGGAAGGCTTTCCCATATCTGGCCGCTTCTTGCTCATATAGTCATGAGCGAGTTTTGAAAATTTGCTCATATATGAGTGAGCGACATCAATTGTTTTGCTCACATATATGTGTTAAATGTCGCCCGAAATGGACACATATATATGAGCGACAAGCAAGCTAGACTCGCCAGAAAGAACCTCGATAGACGGCTTTCTCCCCTGCGAGCCGACCGCATTGTGACGCCCTCGCGTGGCTGGACGAAAGCCATTCGGGAGGCCCTGGGCATGACAACACGGCAGCTCGCCGAACGCATGGGCGTGGCCCCCTCTCGCGTAACGACAATCGAAAAGGCAGAAGCCACGGGCGCGATCACCCTCAAGACCTTGCGCGAGACAGCGGAAGCGCTCGACTGTCAGTTCGTCTATGCCTTTGTCCCGACCAAGGCCCTCGACGACATTCTCCACGATCAGGCCGAGCACAAGGTGCGGAACGAACTCGCGCATCTCAATCACACGATGCGTCTAGAAAATCAGGCGGTGAACGCGGAAGACCTTGAAGGACAAAAGCGTCGCATCGTGGCGGACTACCTCGCGCACTTTTCGCGGAAGCTGTGGGACAAGGAATGAGCGATCCGCTTTTTGAGGGTGACGACGACGGGAACACGCCGCTCGAAGCCGAAGAGCGCGAACAGCTCATTCCTTCCTACATCATGACGCGCGACGAGTTGAACGAGGCGGAACTTGCTAACATCGCCGACGCCGTTCGTTGGGTCGGGCGGCGAAAGCGCAAGGTGCTCGACCAAGGTTTCCTGAACGAGTTGCACAAACAGATGTATGGCGATGTCTGGAAGTGGGCGGGCACCTATCGCACGACGGCACGTAACATCGGCATCGACGCCTATCGCATCCCGGTCGAGTATTATCAGGCGATCGACGATGCGAAATATTGGGCCGAGCACTCGACGTTTCCGTCGGATGAAATCGCGATCCGTTTCAGCCACCGGGTTGTTGCAATTCATCCCTATCCCAACGGGAATGGCCGCTTCTCGCGCATGATCGGCGATCTGCTTGCGATAGAACTCGGCCAGCCGCGGTTCACCTGGGGTCAGATCAATCTCGTCGATCCCTCCGCAATGCGAAAAGAGTATATTGCGTCGCTCAAGGCCGCCGACGCGGGCGACTACGGCCCCTTGCTCGCCTTCGCCCGCTCGTAGGGCTCACGCCGACTCACTTGGCGCGATAGCACCGATACGGTTGCTTAAAGTGGCACATGCTGCCGATAGGGCGAGTGACGTTCCACCGATTTGGGGCTAACTGTGAAATAGAAAAAATTTGAGGTGGATGGCACCGTGGGGCTGCTTTGAAGATTTACGCCGTTGCAATTGAGAATTTCAGAGGCATCAGTTCAAATAAGCTGGTTCTGCCTGATCACGCCGCCCTCATCGACGACAACAACACCGGCAAGTCCTCCGTTCTCGAAGCCATAGATCTTGCGCTTGGGCCGGATCGACTGAGCCGTCGGCCTCCTGTCGATGAGCACGATTTCTATGAGGGCATATCTGCCCGTGGCTCCGGCTCCGGCCGAGGAGGGCGCAGCGCCAGCAGAGCCGCAGCCCGCCCCGCAAATCACCGTCGAGGTCACGATCATCGGGCTGTCGGAGGAGCAGGAAGCCCGGTTTGGCGGCAATATCGAGTGGCTCAATATCGAGACGGGGGTTTCTTCACGGAAGCAAACCCCGCAGGCGTGGATGCCGCGAACATCAAGGCGGCGCTGCGCGTCACCTTCATCGGGGCATACGACGCCGATGAGGACGATTTCGTCGACAATACCTATTACGCGCGCAGCCTGACAGAGGAGGAGACGCCGCCGCCCTTCTCCGAGAAGGACAAGCAGCATTGCGGCTTCCTCTTCCTGCGCTCGCTGCGCACGGGCTCGCGAGCGCTCAGCCTGGAGCATGGCTAGGAGATAAACCGCAATGATCCCGTTGACGAAACTCGAGCCCGATTGCCTTTACTGGGCGATCCGTAGAGACGATCAGGGATCGAAGGCGCAAATTGTTCAGATCTCGACCGTCTTCGGCGCCGAGCGTGAATACTGAACGGTCGCTTGTATAGGCTCAGATGAGCACCGCATGCCCGGCGACTTCGAATTCATTGTGCGGATCGTGCCTCCATCTTTCAAACTCGCATTAGGTCTGGCTGCAGAGTGAGACTTACTTGCTCTTGAAAGGATCAGCACCGGCGACCCTGTTATTACAAAATTCCGTCTGTGGAAGATTCATAGCGGAGCTAATAACTTAGCCTAGTTTGAATGACCGATTTGGAGCCGGAAGCTGTCGGTCTGGTTCCGAAGATTAAGACTGATAAAGCAGAAGTGTACAGATCATTCGAAACATGAGGTATCGATTCGATCTCCTCCGGTGGACAGCACGCGACGAACATCAGAACTATAAGATTGTCGTGACCAACGTGCGCAGCCTCGCCTCCGCGTGACTTGGTTGCGTAACACGTGCGCAGATCATGTTGCTAGCGGGCCGAGACCGCGCGTTCCAGCCTCCCGAACAGAATCCGGGTTGGCACTAGAACCCAGCAGACGCGGGTCGAGGCTGGCTCAGGATTATGCAATATTCATCCCACAGAGTATCAGTAAAAGCATGAGGCCCACTTGCCTCTTAGTTACATTTCCAATATTTTTCTTGCTAGTTAAGGTTGTCTTTTCGATCCGCCGCGACGGATTTTGGCTGGTGATATTTCCACGTCAACTATGTGATGGTCTTGAGATAATATCGCGGGCGGAGTGGTATTGGGGGAACTCGCTTGATCACTGAAATCGAGATCGCCGATGTGGCGACCTATCCGGTCGCCGGCGAGCGACTGACCGATCTGAAGAAGATCAACTACCTGTTCGGCCACAATGCCTGCGGCAAGACGACTATCTCGCGCGCGGTCCACGACCCGTCGATCTGTGCGGGATACACTGTCAGTTGGCGCGACGGACGCGAGCTTGCGACGCTGGTCTTCAACCGAGATTTCGCGGAGGCCAGCTTCGGCGACCAAATGCAGGGCATCTTTACGCTCGGCGAGGATTCGACACGGGCGGTGGCAGAAATAGAGCGCCTTTCGGGCGAGATCGCAGGACTTGATAACGACATCGTCAACCTTCGCCGGAATCTTGTGGGAGAGGACGGCACCGGCGGCCGCGAGGCCGAACTTGCAGCGGCGCGCGCAGCGCTCATCGAGGCCTGCTGGAAGTCGCACCTCGACCACAAGGACGCTTTCGTACACGCCTTCACTGGCTTCCGGGGTAAGAAGAGCGACTTCTGCACGAAGCTGCTGGCCGAGGCGGAGGGCAACACTTCGGAGTTGAAGACGCTTGACGCCCTGACGGGAGAGGCGGCGACCGTCTTCCAAGATGCCGCGATGCCGGAGATCGCGATCGCGCCGATTTCCTTTGACCGCCTCGCTGGTCTGGAGGCTTCCCCGATCCTCGCCCGCAGCATCGTGGGGCGCGACGATGTGATCGTGGCCGCTCTCATCGGCCGCCTCGGCAACAGCGATTGGGTGAAGCAGGGCGTTAAATATCTGACCAAGGCCGACGGCCCATGCCCATTCTGCCAGCAACCTGCGCCGGCCGGACTACTTGATGGTCTCAACGCGTTCTTCGACGAGCAATATGAGGCTGATCTCGCCTCGATCGACCTTCTCGCCGCGTCTTATGAGCAGGCCGTCAATGCCGTCGTCACCCGCATTGACGCCCTCATTGCGACGCCGCATCGGTTTGTGGATGCGGCGGACCTCGGCCAACGCTCCGCGGTGTTGAAGACCGCTTTCGAACTCAACATAGAACGCATCACTGCGAAACGGAAGGAGCCGAGTGGCGTAGTCGAGCTCGATGCAACGGCCGAACTGACGGCTGCGATCACCGCCCTGATCGCAGCCGCGAACGAGGCGACCGCGCAGTATAACGCCACCATTCGCAACCTCGCGAGTGCGAAGTCGGCGCTGACCGCGCACATATGGAGGTTCGTCGTTGAGGAACGTCGCACGGATCTCGACACCTACAAGGCCACGGTGGGCAATCTCCAGCGCGCGATCGACGGTATGCGTCGCAGCATCGCCGACAAGACCGCACGCCGAGCGAACCTGAGAAGCGAGCTTTCCGCGATCGAGGAAACGATCACAAGCGTGCGCCCGACGGTCGATTCCATCAATCGGATCCTCGGCCAGTATGGTTTCTCCAATTTCCGCCTCGAGGTGGCCGGTGAGCGGGGCGACATGTATCGCATCGTGCGACTGGACGGGAGCGAGGCGGCACACTCGTTGAGCGAGGGCGAGCGTTCTTTTATCACCTTCCTCTACTTCTATCACCAGCTAGCTGGCAGCACCTCGAGCACAGGCACCGCAGTCGAGAAGGTCGTGGTATTCGACGATCCTGTGTCGAGCCTCGACGCCGATGTCCTGTTCGTGGTCAGTGCGCTGATTCGGGGGGTCGTATC
This sequence comes from Rhizobium sp. BR 314, assembly GCF_047445805.1. Taxonomy (NCBI): domain Bacteria; kingdom Pseudomonadati; phylum Pseudomonadota; class Alphaproteobacteria; order Hyphomicrobiales; family Rhizobiaceae; genus Rhizobium; species Rhizobium sp. BR 314. Next base: position 136,305 of record NZ_JARWLA010000016.1, read on the forward strand.
CGACGTGCGGGAGAATATAGGCAACGTCCGGCAGGTGTTCGTCCTCACGCACAACATCTACTTTCACAAGGAGGTCAGCTTCGACCGAGAGCGTCGCGGCCGGGCGCGGCCGTTCGAGACCTTTTGGATCGTTCGGAAGCGCGAGAATGTGTCCTCGCTCACCCGCTACGATTACAACCCGGTCAAGACTTCCTACGAGCTGCTGTGGGATGAGGTGCGCAATCCAGATCGACCGAACCTCACGATTCAAAACACGATGCGCCGGATCGTTGAGAACTACCTGACCGTTTTGGGCGGGCTGAAGCAGGACGAGATCGTCGCACTTTTTGAAGGGCGCGACGCCCAGATCTGCGCCTCGCTGTTCTCGTGGATCAATGACGGATCGCACAGCTCGCACGATGATATCTATGTCGCCGTCGATGACAATGCTGTGCAAGGCTATCTGCGCGTCTTCAGAGAGGTGTTTGAGCGCACGGGGCACGGCGCGCGCTACCGGATGATGATGCGCATCAGCGAGGACGAACCGGAAGGGGGCAGAGTGGCTGTGGCGCATGCGGGCGCAGTCGCCGCTTATCCCGTTGCATCTGCCGGGTCCGCCCAACGCCCCGAGCAGCCAGCGGCTGGATAGGCGATGGCCGGCCCGGTTTGGATCGATAGGGCATGGTGGGAGCATCTTACGCCTTCACCGATGCACAAGCTGCGCGGAGAGGTCGAACGGCATCTGCGCCACTGGTGCGAGACCGAGTATGGCAAGTTCTGGCTTAACAGCGCGCGAGAGCCGGGTGGCGTGATCCGGATCAAAGCTGGCGACGCCATCCCGGATTTCCACATGGTCGCGATGCGTGACGGCTTGAAGTTCGTCGCGCCGCAAGAGCGCATGCGTGAGGGACACCGGGACGTGTCGATCGGCGCGCGCGAATATAGGTCCGCTAAGCCTCGACAAGCCGGGGAGCTCATGCTCTCGCCCGTGATCCGCCTCGACCTCGTGACCGACCCGGCGCTGATGGCCGCGGCGCGCAAGTTCGACATTAACTTGCCGTCGGCGCACGTGACCGAACCAAGCATCCTGTTCTCGGCACCTGCGCAAATCCTCATCGCGCCGAAGGGCTGGCCAAAGAAGTCGTTCGTCCTCTACCAGCATATCTTCGGCGAGGGCGGCTCCTACCCTGTCGATGGCTACTTCTACGTAGGCATCACGACGCGAAGCTGGAAGACGCGTTGGGCCGAGCATCGACGCGCGATGCGCAAGGGCAGCAACCTGCTGTTCCACCGCAAGCTGCGGGAGGAACTAGAGGCTAAGCGGGTGACCTATATCCACCATAAGGTGATGGCCGTCACGACCGACGTCGAGGCGCTATACGAAGCAGAGGAAGCGCTGGTACGCGGCCATTGGGAGGATACTAGGCGGCTCAACATGATCCCGGGCGGTCGCGCAGGGTACCGCTAACTTCAGCGTGCAGGTTGGGTCGACCTAAGTTCGGAGGATGCACCATAAGCAATGTCGGCTTTGAGGAAGCCGCGAGTATCGGTCGACGGTCGGACTGAAGGCGCATTGCTGCCATCAACAATCCCGACGAGAAATGTTGTCGTAGCATAAACAGATTATTTCCGCCCAGAGAACGTTCCCAGGTGCACGTCTGGGGCTTGACTGCCCAAAAACGTGAAACATTCTACTTAATCAAAGTGCCCTGGTGGATAGAGATCGCGATCGGCAGCTACGCTGTTCGAATCTAGCAGGACCGCACCGCTGGTAGGAATAACACGCAGCACCCCGACAGCGCTCATTCGCCATCCAACGTGCTCGCAGCAAGATCTATGATCTGCACACGCAGCACGTTAAGGAAGCCGGCGCGCCGTTCACTAGATACCGCTGAGCATCCTCGCGATCCTCACAGCATATCGATCAGTCATACCCGACGTGAAGTCAGCAAGAGCGTGCAGAGCACGCTCGGCATCGGTAACGTCCCGCAAGTCCAAGTCGAGCGCCCTAGCGAGCTGCCGTGTGTGGTCGGAAAGCCTATCCTGATCCCACTTGACCTTAAAAAGATCTTCGAAAACAGGAAGTACACCTGACATCACATTGCCTATCACACGCCGCCCAGACACTTCCAACTCAGTCTTTCTTCGGGCGGTGAAGACCTGGTCCCGAGACAGGGTCTTCATTTTTGCGAAGACAGCGGCCATCGGCCCTGCATCAGCTAGGGAATTAGAGAACGTTCCAGCCATAATGGCATCGTAGTTCGCCTTGAAGGCCTCAACGCAACTCTCCACTGCGGCCCCAATGCTCAATGCCCGCAATAATGCGATATGTTCGGCGGGGCTGAGGCTACTCACGTCACGGTTCGGGTTGTTCGCTGCCTCGTGCAACAGCCCTCTGACCGTATCAAATGGGAGCTCACCAGTCGTGAAGGCGTCCTCAAGATCGACGATGTTGTAGCAGATATCGTCTGCGGCTTCGACGATGAACACGAGCGGATGCCGACGCCACCAATTCCCAATGCGGTCCACTTCCTCAGGAAGCCCCAACGAATTGGCCGCTTCCTTGAATAGCTCTATTTCCGAACTGAAGATGCCGAACTTCTTGAGGCCGACATATGTCACATCTCCGCTGCCGACAATGCTCTCGCGGACGGCAGAAGTGGTCGGATATTTCGTGAACGCCCCCAAAGTTGCCTTCGACAGGCGCATGCCGCCATCATTGCGGTACATCTCAAGCCGCGAAATAATTCGAAATCCCTGTGCGTTGCCTTCAAACCTCACGAATTCTGAACGGTGTTGATCCTCGACCTCCGCCATGATTCCTTTGGCATCATCGAACTTCTCCGCGAACCAGTCGCCCATCGCTGCTTCGCCTGAATGGCCAAAGGGGGGATTGCCGATATCGTGGGCGACGCAAGCTGCCTGAACAATGTTAGCCAAGCTGTTGGACTCGCCGCTTGCGATCCGATATGTTTCCTCAAGCCAATTACCAATTCGCATGGCCAGCGATCTTCCGACGCTACTGACTTCGACGGAATGGATTAGGCGATGGTGGACGTGGTCATGCTCGTAGAGAGGTTGGACCTGGGTCTTGTTGGCCAGTCGCCGGAATGGCGCAGAGAAGACAATGCGGTCATGATCCTGAATGAAGATCGACCTGTTCGGCCTAGGCTCATAATGCTTGTCGCCAAGCCGTTCACTGCAGAGCAGTTTCTCCCAATCCATTCTCATGCCCCAACTCTATCGATTTCCCATACCGATCAATAGCCTCCGCAGTGATGGCCGCCAAGCTAATATCCAAAGTCATACTACCGGGCGCGCGCCCTCTCACAAGCCGCTTCCGTTCTCACTTCGTCAGGAGATTTAGCCGGATGCGATTTCTTTTTCCCGGTATCGTCTCACGGCAGCGCGTCGAATCTGCGCTGGTGCCCTTTCACCATCTCGCGCAGCCGTGCGGGCTGGAGCACTTCCACCGAGTTTCCCCAAGAGTAGAGATGCCAACACATCTCGAGGAGGCCGGACGCCTTGAAGCGCACAAGCAGCGAGCCGTCAGGCTCCTCCTCTATGGTCTGTGTCGGATGGAATACGAATCGGCGCGCGTGGGGCGCGGCGTCCGGCGAGAACCGCCATACGACGTCGCCGTGCTCTGCGGCGCTCTCGTACGACCCGAAGCCCTTCTCCGCGTGCCTGCTGATGTTGAAACCGGGATCGAGATCGAAGCTCTCGTCGAGTACCTCGGCCGAGTAGATTTCCTCGACGCGGTAGTGCTGCAACGGTGCTCCGGGCTTCTTTGCCGTGTCCCTCGCGACCAAGTAGCGACGCACCCCAAGAAGCAGGCCGTGCGGCGCAATCACCCGTTCAGTCGGCTTGTCCTGTTTGCGCTTGCGGTAAGATATCCGCAGCAGGAACGGCCCCTTGAGCGCTTCAGAGATTGCCGCGTCGACCTCACTGCTGACAGCAGGGCGCGGTCCCGGTCGGGCCGCGTGTCCTAAGGCTTCGAGCAGCGCTTCCTCATCGACCGCGAGCCTCGTCCCCGCCTCCGGCGGGATAAGCGCCCGGATCTTTCGCTCGAGTTCGCGGACCGTACCTGCTTCAGGCTTCATTCCAGCCCTATCAAGTTCCGTGATTGCAGTATTTAACGCAGCGAGCTCCTCAGCCGAGGGGGTCAAGAGCGGTGCGATCGCCCGTGCCGGGATTCGCCAACGGCGCTTGCGATCGTCGCCATCATCAGACTGCGTCTGGGGAAATGCAGCCTCCAATGCGACCGTCATGCGCTGGGCTGACCGATGCACGCAACCGAACTCTTCGATGATTTCCTCTAGTGAGACGCCCCCTCGGCGAGTCGCCATCATCGCTAGCTTAAGAAGCTCCTGAGCCTTTGCGAAAGACATAGAATCACCATGACAGCTTTTGTCGCCCTTTTCAGCTATAGCGGAAGAAAGGAGATTGCGCATGCGATTGATTGGGGACTTGTTACGACTGAGTGCGTCGGATCTCATGCGGTTCAAGGGCTGCCGCCATGCGACGGCTTTGGATTTACGTTTGATCGAAGTTGGCGACCTTAAGCCCGATGAAGACGGCCCTGAAGCCGAGCTACTCCAGAAGCAGGGCGATGATCACGAACTTGCATTCCTAGGTAGGCTGAAGGCGGACGGCCATAGCGTCGTCGAGATTCCGAAGGACAACATTTCACTCGAAGAGTCGGTACGCCTGACGCTCGAGGCGATGAGGACTGGCCCCGACATCATTTACCAGGGCGCGTTGCTCGATGGCGCATGGGGCGGTTACAGCGACTTCCTTGAACGCGTCGAAAGACCTTCCAACCTCGGCGCATGGTCGTACGAGGTTGTCGACACCAAGCTGAAGCGGAAGCCTGATCCAAAGCATGTCCTCCAACTCTGTTTGTACAGTGATCTCATTGAAAAAGTACAGGGCGTGGCGCCAGAGGCCGCCCACCTCCAGTTGGGCGACGGTAGCCGCTTCACTGTCCGGCTTTCGGAAGTATCGGCCTATGCACGCCACGCTCGGCGGATGCTGGAGGTGTTTCTCACGGAGCGCCCCGAGACCCGGTCCGAACCCGTGTCGGCGTGCACCCTGTGTCGTTGGAGTAGCCATTGTGCCGAGCAGTGGGACGCCGACGACAGTCTGGCGCTGGTTGCAGGCATCAGCAGGTCTCAGCGCCAGAAGCTCGAGGCAGTCGGCATTACCACGATGGCCGCTCTTGCTGTATGCAAAGATCGCGTGCCGAAAATGGCGGCCGAAACTCAACGCAAGTTGGTATCCCAGGCTTACCTGCAGTCGGCACGCCGAGCTGCTGGGCCGCCGGCCTTCGAGCTCCGAAATGCGGAGCCTGGAAAAGGCTTCGGTCTCCTGCCGGCCCCTGATGAGGGAGACGTATTCTATGATATCGAGGGCGATCCGTACTTCCCGGGCGGGCTTGAGTACCTTCACGGCGTCTGGTACCGCGAAAAGGATGAGTGGGCGTTTCGGGCATTTTGGGCTCATAGCCGCGAGGACGAGGGCCGCTCGGTGGCCGACCTGCTGACTTTCCTCGTCGAGCATATGCGGCGGCACCCTAACGCCCACATATATCACTATGCAAACTACGAGATTGCTGCACTCCGGCGGCTGACCGCGCAGCATCGCACCTGCGAGGCCGCGATAGATCAACTCCAGCGCGAGCGGCGCTTTGTCGATCTGTTCAAGGTTGTTTCTGGCGCCATGATCGCATCGGAGAAGGGCTACTCTATCAAAGATCTCGAGGCGTTCTACATGAAGAAGCGTGCGGGTGACGTCGCGACCGCCGGGAGCAGCGTCGTCTTCTACGAGGAGTGGCGCCACACCGGCGAGCAGCGCCTGCTCGACGAAATCCACGACTACAATCGTACAGACTGCATCTCGACACAATTGCTTCGCGATTGGCTTGTCCGCGATGTCCGCCCGACGGGAATGGCTTGGCCAGTCCTTGGCGAGGTGCCCGAAGGCGGATCACTCTCAAATATCGAGGCAGAGGATGAGGAGATCAGAGTCCTACGGGCCAAACTGGAGCCAGTGAGAGAGCGCCTCGGCGACCAGGTGGCCGATCTGCTACTTGACCTCAGCCAATTCCACAAGCGCGAGGACAAGCCGGCTTATTGGGCGATCTTCGACCGCCTCGCGCAGGAAAGCGAGGAACTACTCGACGACCTCGAATGCATCCAAGGACTGGAGGCCGTAAGCGAGCCTGTGCAGGTCACGAAGCAGTCCTTCGAACGGACATATCGGTTCCCACAGCAGGAGACGAAGCTACGTGCCGGCAAGAGCCCATGTTTGAAGCCGGCCGCTATGCCTGAAGACGTTAACCTGCGATCGATCGACCACGATACGAACACGCTGGTATTGCGCCGCTCGATCGCGAAAGGCCCTCTACCCGATCGCCTTGACCTTTTGCCGCCGAGGCCTCTGCGCAATAGCGTCCTGAAGGACGCGATCGCGGCAGTAACCGAGGAAATCATTGCCAACACGGGCCGCGTCCCTGCCATCGAGGACATACTCACCCGCTCCCGACCCCGGTTCGTGGACGGTTTGCGGTCCCCTGGTGTGATTTCAGGGGACGGCGACCTATCCGTCGAAACAAGCGGCGCGATCGCTGCAATGGCGGATTCTACGCTCGCAATCCAGGGACCGCCGGGGAGCGGCAAGACGTATGTTAGTGCGCTCGCGATCGTAGACCTTGTCCGGACAGGCAAGCGTGTCGCCGTGTCCTCGAACAGCCATAAGGCGATTGGCAATTTGCTGAAGGCGGTGGCAGACCGAGCACGGGCGGAGGGAATGACCTGCCGACTCGTTCAGAAAACGTCTGACGACGGCGAAGATGAAGCCTATCCTGGCATTGTTTTTGTGAGCGATAATGACGCGCCTGAGATCGCATCCGCTCATGTTGTCGGCGCAACTGCGTGGCATTTCGCCCGATACAGCGACGCAGCATTTGATTATTTGCTGGTCGACGAGGCTGGCCAAGTCTCCCTTGCCAACATCCTCGCCATGGCAAGGTCCAGCCGCAACATCGTGCTAGTCGGCGATCCAATGCAGCTGCCCCAACCCCTGCAGGGCACCCATCCCGGCGACAGCGGACGTTCGTGCCTCGAATATCTGATCGATGGGCATCGAGTAGTACCCAATGACCGCGGTATTTTCATTCCCGTCAGCCGCCGAATGCACCCACGGGTCTGCGGTTTCATTTCGACGGCCGCCTACGAGGGGCGGCTCCGCAGCGACGACGCGGCGCGCAGTCAGACGCTCGTCTCGCGCACTGGTATCGATCTCCTGGGTGCCGGCATGCGCGCCGTCACACATGCCGGTCGGTCTCAGGTGAGCCCCGAGGAAATCCAAGCGATCATGGCCCGGATAGCGGAGGTCGAGGGCGCGACTTATCGTGATCGCGATGGCCGCGAGCGTATCATCGGAAACGCCGACATCCTTGTCGTTGCTCCTTACAATGCGCAGGTGAACGCCCTCCGCGCTGCACTTCCGGGCGCGGTGCGGGTCGGCACTGTCGACCGGTTCCAAGGTCAGGAGGCGCCAATCTGTCTCATGTCTATGACGACATCGAGCGGCGAGGAACTACCGCGCGACATCTCTTTTCTATTCTCGCTGAACCGAATCAACGTCGCTGTCTCGCGCGCTCAGGCCGCAGCGATGGTGTTCGCCAGCCCGCTGCTGCTCGAAACATCCTGCCGAACGATCGAAGAAATGTCGCTGGTGAACGCACTTTGCATTCTGCGCGAATACGGGGGTGACAGCTTCTGACACCTACCAGTGCGACACTGCCTAAATCGGAACATGGAGATTCGCACGGATGATTAACGACAAGCCGAACAAGACGGTCACTATCGTCGTCGAGGGTACCGAACACGATTGGCCCAAGGGCGACATCAGCTACGAGGAGGTGGTGACGCTCGAGGTGCCGGATTACGCCCAGCACCCTGAGATCACCTACTCGGTACGCTACAAGCGCGGCCACGGCAATAAGCCCGAAGGTACGCTGGCGCCGGGCGCCTCGGTCAAAGTCAAAGAAGGGATGATCTTCAGTGTTTCGGAAACTGGTCAGTCGTAACGCCGACCTCGCTCGGCTCGTCGAGCGCGGCTATGCGGTCGCGTTCGACAGCAATTGCCTCGTCGTGCGTGACATCCCCTATCTCGATCGGCAAGGCGCACTGCAGAGCGGCGCGATCGTCGCCAAGCTCGTATTCATTGACCAGGAGCACGTTCAGCAGGATGACCACCAGATCTACTTTGCCGGCGGCCATCCCCATCAGCTTGATGGCTCACCCATCCGCAACCTCGGCGGCGGTGAGACGAGGATCCGACTGAGTAGCGTGTGCGCCGATGTTGTCGTCCAGCGGTCGTTCTCTAACAAGCCGATGCCCCAAGGCAGCTTCCTTGATTTTTACGCCAAGATTGAAAGCTACGTATCAATTATCTCCGGACCTGCGATCGAGCGGCATCCCACCGCGACACCCCTCACCTATCGGGTGGTCGAAGCCTTCGAGCCCGACCCAATATTCAAGCTTCAGGACACGCTGACGTCGCGCGCGCAGATTGGCGACTTGAACACCGAGTTCGCCGGCGAGACGGTGGCCATCATCGGACTTGGCGGCACCGGCGCCTATCTACTCGATCTTCTGGTCAAGACGCCGGTGCCCAATATCCGCGCGTTTGATGGCGACACCTACCATGTCCACACGGCGTTTCGCTCCCCGGGTCGCTTCGCCACTGGGGAGCTTCGGACGGCGAAAGCCACCGTCTACGGCGCTCGCTATGACAATTTTCGGCACGGGCTGACAGTCGAAGCCACCTACATCGACCAAGACACTGCCGAGCGCCTCGACGGCGTGACCTTCGCCTTCGTGTGCGTTGATAAAGGCTCGTCGCGCGCAGGAATCTTCGACGCGCTCATCTCGCGCAACATCCCCTTCATCGACGTTGGCATGGGTCTCAATCGCAAGCATGGCACGATTGGTGGCATGCTGCGCGCCACATACTATCCCCGCGATGAGGGTGCAACGATGCGCGACCGGAAGCTCGCCGACCTATCCGACGCGGCCGACGACATCTATCGTTCAAACATCCAGATCGGCGAGCTGAACGCGCTTAATGCCTGCCTCGCCGTGATCCGCTACAAGCAGATACGGGGCTTCTATCGAGACACCGAGGGGTATCGACACGTGCTCTTCGGGATCGACGACCTTAGTCTCACCGGGGATACCTATGATAAGGATTAAGCTAGAACGCGTGCGCACTATGCCGGCTCAGCTTGAGCCGGGCGTTCTCTATGTGTCGGAGGAGTTCGAGACTGCCGCGCACTTGTGCGCATGCGGCTGCGGTTCAAAGGTCCGGACACCCCTGGGGCCGACCGAATGGTGTTTCACGGATCACCCCCAAGGACCGTCGCTTCGACCGTCGATCGGCAACTGGCAGCGTCCTTGCAAGTCGCACTATTGGATCGATCGGGGCAAGATCGAGTGGTCCGCTGAGTGGACACCCGAGCAAATTGCCGCCGGCCGCGCGGCCGAGGAGCGTCGGCGCGAACATTACTACGCCGAACTGTATGCTGAGGGGTGGTGGGTACGCGTTTGGCGCTGGCTTAAATCTATCATAGGCAGCTAGCATTGGATCGCGTCGAACGCTTGAGAGAAACATTTATCCACAAGGCACAGCATTGAGCGGACCACTACTTGAGGGTTGCCCAAAATACGTGCCTTCTTCTTAAAGATGTTGGCTACTGATTCTCGTAGCCCGTTTGGAAAACAGGCAGGACCATGCTCGTGGATCAGGAATACATTCAGTGGAGCTTGTGGGGCGCGGCCGCCTTCAGCTCTTTCGTATCGCTCCTCGTTGTTTTCGTGATCATAAGCCGCTTTTCACGGCTGGCCGCAAAGCTTGATGCCGATCCCGCAGCGGCAAAGCTGAGCGCCCTGGAAATCGCCCAGGAGCGCATTGAGCGCAATGTGCGCGACGATCTTCGGGCTGCTCGCGAAGAAGGCACGGCATCCGCCAAGAATTTGCGTGAGGAGGTCACAAAGAGCATCACGGCACTCGCAGAAACCTTGCGGACGCAGTCCGCCGAGGCGGCGAAACACCAGAAGGAGAACTTAGACCAGGTTTCCCAGACGCTTCGCCAGATGGCGAGCGACAGCGCAACCCAGTTCTCCAAAAACCAGGAAGCCCTCCTCACCACGTTCCGCGAACTTCGTGACCAGGTCATCCAGAATCTCGATGCGATGAAAGCCGATGCCGGCGAGCGAACAAAGTCACTGACGGAAACGGTTACAGCTAGCTTGGACCGCTTTGCCAAGAGCTCGATCGAACAGAACCAGCAGATGTTTGACATCCAGCGCGCCCAACATGAGGACTTTAGCAAGCGCCTGGACGCGTTGAGCGAGAAGAACACGCAGACTGGCGAAGCTTTGAAGCTAAGCGTGGAAAACCAGTTGGGTGTTTTGCGCAAAGAGAATGGCGAGAAACTCGAACAGATGCGCGTCACCGTAGACGAGAAGCTGCAGGGTACGCTCGACAAGCGGCTCGGAGACTCATTCAAGATCGTCAGCGAACGCCTCGAAGCGGTTCATCAGGGCCTGGGTGAAATGCAGAGCCTTGCGACCGGTGTCGGCGACCTGAAGCGCGTGCTGACGAACGTCAAATCACGCGGGTCATGGGGCGAGGTACAGCTTGGAGCCCTGCTCGAGCAGATCCTCACGCCGGCGCAATATATCGCAAATGCCACCACGTCCGAATTCGGCAACGAACGGGTCGAATACGCAATCAGGCTTCCCGGCTCCGGCGAGAGCGAAGAATGCCTGCTGCCAATTGACGCGAAATTCCCGATCGAGGACTACGAACGGCTGCAGGCGGCCTCCGAGATCGGGGACGCCGCCGCAGTCGAGGAAGCGTCGAAGGCGCTTGAGACCCGGATTAAGAATTCGGCCAAGGACATCTCCAGCAAGTACATTCGTCCGCCGAAGACGACAGATTTCGCTATCCTCTTCCTGCCGACGGAAGGGCTTTACGCAGAAATCATCCGCCGCCCCGGCCTGTGCGACGAGCTGCAACGATCCTATCGAGTGACGGTCGCCGGACCGACAACGCTTACCGCCATCCTCAGCAGTCTGCAGATGGGCTTCCGGACGCTGGCAATCCAGGAGCGGTCAAGCGAGGTGTGGCAGGTCCTTTCCGCGGTCAAGGAGGAATTCGGCAAGTTCGGGCCGGTGCTGGAGAAGGTCAAGAAGAAGCTGCAGGAAGCGTCCAACCAGATCGATAACGTCGAAGTGCGAGGCCGCGCCATCAACCGTAAGCTGCGCAACGTTGAAATCCTGCCTGCAAACGATGCGCAGGTCTTGATCGAGACGCTGGAAGAGGACCTTGGTTTCGACGACGGTGATGCCGAGGCTGACGGAAAACTGTCGGCTTGAATTTCGACGCTTGTCAACGCGCATCCGGCTGCGCTGCTTGAGGAGGGCCGGACCGGGGATACATGGTTTTTTAAAGGACAGCTTTTATTTCCGCTCGCCCTCAGCATTGGGGCCGATAGCTACGGAAAGCGAGCATGCCAAAACAAGACGTTTCCTCACGCCATTTTCAACGAAAAATCTCAGATTTCTGTGATGTGCGCATTGTACCGATCACATCAAAGCGGGTCGTGGAGAATATCAGGCCGTACCTCATCAGCCTGATCATCTACCGCAAGTCACCGCCTACGCAGAACGGCCGCATCGACTGGACAACTGTCGGCGAAGCCTGCGGGATCGATGACGAGATGACACCGGAACTGAAAAACCAGCTGCGCCCCGCCCTCGACGCCATCCTCCGATGGCTCCGCCTGCCGCCCGCGGCCGAAGACGTTCGGCATTCAGAGCCGAAACTAAAACCGACCAAACCCAATGATCGGACGCGAGCACCGACCGCATCCTCCACCCGCAAGCCGCAACGGGTGGGCAGCGACAACACACCGACTCAATCCGCCTCAGCATCGCCAGGCCCGCAGCCAAAACCGATCGAGGAATTTCCGGAGCCGCTGTTTGAAGCGGCGGACGACCCCGAGAGTTTTCAGGACGCGCTCGTCTACCAGATGCGCCGCTTCGGCGACAGTTACTGGCAGCTCTATCGCGCGATCATTCGTCTCGGGGAGACTTTCGACCACAAGACGCTCTTGTCGTGGATGCAGAGTGAACGCGCACCGAGATCGATTGCCAGTTTCGATGTCCTCACCCGTATTGAGCGGCGCTACCGACTGACGCCAGGATATTTCAAGGCTAAGCTTCCGCATCAGTCGCGCTCGCTCAATGGTCACGACCTTGGCGATATCAGTCCTGCCGAGCGGCGGCGATTGGCCTGGCATCTGCCGGACGATTTTGGCAGCCTTCCCTTTTCCAAGCGCGAGCAGATCATCGACTGGGTGCGGCGTATCATCATCTCCGGTTCGACCGATTATCGCCGCTACCAGGCGGCGGCCAGCAAGCAACGTTATGTCATCCGCTTTCCCGGCATCGCCTATGGCGGCGGATCACTGTCTCCCCGATCGCCCGTGCCGGCCAGCGGCGCCAGTCGCAGTGCGGACGAATCCTTCGAGGATCCGGACCTTCTGTCCGGCGTGGTCGACGCGCCGCCACGGCTGGCGATGGAGATGGCGGACCTGATCCGCTTCAAGACCTCGACACTGACGGCGATCGGGTTTCAGCGCAACGGTGTTTGGGGCGAGGAAACGGCATCGCAGAAGATCGAGCATCTCGGACTGATGTTCGGGGCGCTCGCCGCCTCGCCCGCCGGCATCGTCAAGGGCCGCGGCGTCCCGCTCAGCCAGCTAACCTTCGGTCTGCTGATCTTCCCGGGCGTGTGGGACTGGTATTTGCAATGGCGCGAGCAGCGGCGCGGCTTCTACACCAAATGGGAGGAAGACATGCTGATGGTGGCACAAGCCCTCACCCGCGCCGAGGTCGGCTGGATCCGACAGCATCCGGAGCTTATGAAGAATGTTCGACCGATCGAGGGTCTGATCGCGCCGGAGGAGATCGAATTCGCTTCGCGCGACTGGCACGGCGCCTGCGACGCATTTCACCGGCATGCTGCCAATCGGTCGAAGGAAGTCCAGCGGGTCATGCGGGTGCATCGCGATCCGTTCGAGCCGATCATGGTGATCCTGGAGGCAGACAGTCCGTTGGCGGAGTATCGCAAGATCACCGACGAGATCCTGAAGCGCATGCCGGACGAAAATCTCTATCCGCGGCCGGCGGCGGAAGCCGTCCGCTCGTTCTTGATGCTGCGGCTCGGACTTCATCTGGGGCTACGGCAGAAGAACCTCCGCCAGCTGCGTGTCTGCCCGCGCGGTCATTTTCCGACGGCCGAGCGCCGGCTGGAAGACATGAAGTGCGGCGAGCTGCGCTGGAGCGACCGCGAGCGCGGTTGGGAAGTGCTCATCCCGTCCGTCGCCTTCAAGAATTCCGGCTCGTCCTTCTTCGGGCAAAAGCCCTTCCGGCTGATCCTGCCCGACCTGCTCGATCTCTACAAATACCTGAACGCCTATATCGACCGGCATCGCGGCGTGCTGCTCGCCGGCGCGAAGGATCCCGGCACCTTGTTCGTGAAGACGGTCAAGACGACCAGCACCGACGCCGCTTACGACTCCACGACCTTCTATGAGGCCTGGCGGACCATCATCCAACGATACGGGATCTATAATCCTTATACCGGTCGCGGCGCCATCAAGGGCCTGCTGCCGCACGGCCCGCACAATGTCCGCGATATTCTGGCGACGCATATCCTCAAGCAGACAGGATCCTACGAGCAGGCGAGCTATGCGATCCGGGATACGCCGGATGTTGTGCAGCAGCACTATGGCCGGTTTCTGCCGCAGGATAAGGCGGCGCTCGCGGCAAAAATCCTGAACCAGGTCTGGGAGGCGGCATAGGCCGGAACAGCGATCGGCGGGAACTCCGCTTAGAAAGCGGTTCGGTCAGTGGTCGGCCGAGCTTGCCGTCGCGTCGGCTGGCAGGTTCGGTCTGCCTCGATTGCCTATGGTCTCATTCAGCGCGTCCTTACTGCCAACTTGGCGGAATCTGGTGGCGTTTTCGTCTCGTTAACCATATGAATTAACGCTTTTCTTTTCTATCGCAGAAGCCAATGAGCCACTAGCTTCTGTCAGCTGTGATGACCTGAAGCGCGAACGCTAACCATCGATAAGTATCAAGTATCGATAGTGATAGATTTCGAGGCGCAAATTCGCTATGTCGATCTTCCTGGATCGGTGGATTCGCCCGGAAATCCGGGCTTTTGGGCCGTTTTTCACCCTGGTTCAGTGGACTCAACTGCCTGATTGAGTGGACTGGCACTTGTCGAAGCGGTCCGGCCGACAGCCCTCCCCTACCACCGGTTCAATCTCAGAATTCTGCCACGACACCCTTGCCGGAGCCGAACCCTTCCAAGACAGCCGATTTTACGCGATTTCCGCCGCAGAAGCCCGCGGGCACGGCTCTCAAATGGTGACCGTGCCCGACCAGCTTACTCTGCGGCTTTGGCAAAACCGGACACTGAGGCTTCATCAAGGTGCGATTTTAAGAAGGGGATTACGCGGTCCAGCGCAATGCCGGTGGGGACAGGGTTGTCGTACAGGTCGTAGTGCGACCAACCTTCGACCACGACCAGCTCCTTGTTCTTCGATGCGGCGCGACCATAGATTTCCATCCCGTCACGATAGGCACCGAAGCCCCCAGGCTTGTCGCCGAACACCAGCATCATCGGCTGGGTCAGCAGCGTTTCAGCGAACGCGAAGGCGTCCCACGCGACGGCCGAAGTGGCATGCGAGACCAGCATCCTCGTACCCGACCCAACAGCCGGGCATCGGTGGCGGTAGTAGTCCGTCGCTTCCAGCACATCTATGTCGGTGATGCCCGCGGCCTTGCCCTCTTCGACACTGGCGGGCAGGAAGATGTTGGTGCGCTCTTCTGTTCCGTCGTTCTCGGCCGTGCGCTGTGTGGCCATTCCTTGGAGCGCCCCGACTGGGTCGAAGTTGCTGAAGCCTTCTCGCATCAGACGTCCAAAGTTGACGCCAGTGATGCTGACCAGCGCCTTGATGCGCTTGTCGATGATGGCGGCCTTGATCGAGTAGCCACCACCACCGCAGATACCGAGGATGCCGATCCTGTTGGCATCGACGTAGGGCAAGGACTGGGCGTAGTCGATGACATCACGATAGTCCTTCACCCGCTGCTCGGGGTCTTCGATCCAGCGCGGTTGGCCGCCGCTGCCGCCCTGGAAGCTGGCATCCGGAACTATGACGACGAAACCCGCTTTTGCTAGCGCCGCGCCGTAGACGTTGCCGGAGGTCTGTTCCTTGCAGCTACCGATGGGATGGTTCGAAATTACGGCCGGATACTGCTTCCCTGCGTTGAAGTCCGGCGGGAAGTGAATGTTCGCGGCGATGTCCCAATACATTCCGGGGTTGCGAATGGTCACGCTTTCCATTTGACTCTCCTGTTCATCTGGAGCGTTTTGCTCTCGTTGATATCGTATTGCCGTTACTCAGCGGCTTGGCGCGCTGCGGTGTTGGCAACAAGCTTCTCCCGGAAGAATGGTGCCAGAACCGAGGCCGCCTCATCGACGTACTTCTCGCCGTCATACAGCTCCATGTGGTTCGCTCCCTCGACGACATAGAGCTTCCTGTCCGAGGAGGCGGCACGCCGCATGAGATCATCGCTCATCCATTTGCTGCCGGCCTTGCTCCCGACGATGATCTGGAGCGGCTGCGTCAGGTAGACCTCGGCCATGTGATAGGCGTCGTAGGTGATGATCTGGTTCAGGCTGCGCAGCGTCGCGAAGCCCGGAGCGGTCGGGCATTCCGCGCGAGGCGTATGGTAGTATTCCCAGGCTTGTCGCAGTTCCTCGTTCGGCGCATCTTCTTCCTTCAAAGGAGCGAGCGGCATCTGACCCTTCGTGGCGCTCGCTGCATCAGCAGTGCGAGCGTTCGATCCGGCCTCGATATAAGGGAGAGCGTCGATATCCTTGACGTTATTCTCCCAGCCGTTGCGGAACATCGAACCGATGTTGACGGCGCTGATCGTGCCGACGGCCTTGATACGGCGATCCTGGATCGCGGCGTTGGCGGTGTAACCGGCACCCGCGCAGATTCCCATAGCGCCAATTCGAGCCTGGTCGATGTAGGGAAGCGTCGTCAGATAGTCGATGACAGCACTGACGTCTTCGGTGCGGATGTAGGGGTTCTCGAGTTGGCGCGGTTCTCCGCCGCTTTCGCCCTGATAGGACGCATCATAGGCGACCGTGACGAACCCTGCTTCGGCAAGCTTGCGAGCATAAGTTCCGGCGGTCTGTTCCTTCACGCCGCCGCCCGGATGGGAGACTACGACGGCTGGATACTTGCCGCTTTCGCTAAAGCCTGCGGGGAAATTGATGAACGCCGACATGGTGATTTCAGGGTTATTCGAGTTCACGAAACTGATCTTACCCATTGTCATCTCCTCTTGTTCTGATCTGGTCTTCACCGCGCCAGCAGCGGATGACTGGAAATATACTGCTCACCCGACTATCATTCCATGATAGAGAAATGCATGAACCTATCACTGAGGTGATTGATGGATCGCCAGGATATGGCAGACCTGACGGCGTTCGTCGTGGTGGCCGAAGAACGGAATTTTACGCGGGCCGCATTGAAGCTTGGGCTATCACAATCGGCACTCAGCGGTATCGTACGCCGTCTGGAAGAGCGGCTGGGAGTCAGGCTACTAGCGCGAACCTCCCGCAGCGTTGCGCCAACAGAAGCGGGCGAACGGCTGGTGCGAACACTGACACCTATGCTCCGGGAACTCGATCAAAGCTTCGCCGATCTCAGCGAGTTCCGAGACCGGCCAGCCGGAACGATCCGCATCACATCGGTGGAGCATGCGGCAAAGACCATCATCCGGCCCGCGCTGACGCGGCTGCTGGCCAAATATCCAGACATCAATGTCGAGGTGATCGTCGATTATGGTCTGGTTGACGTTGTTGCCGACCGCTTTGATGCCGGGGTCCGGCTCGGGGAACAGGTAGCCAAGGACATGATCGCGGTGCGCATGAGCCCGGATATTCCAATGGCCATCGTCGGCTCACCTGCGTACTTCGAAAAGTATGCCTTTCCGGAAAACCCCGAGCAACTCATCAATCACCGAGCTATCAACTTGCGTCTGCCCACGACAGGCGTCCTAAATGCGTGGCGTTTCATCGTGGGCGAGCGTGAGATCAAGGTGCATGTTGATGGTCCACTGGTCTTCAACACGATCGAGCTGATCCTTGATGCGGCAATTGATGGTATGGGACTGGCGTACATGCCGCTCGATCAGGTCACTGAACATCTCGCCAGCGGTCGCTTAGTCAGAGTTCTGGCCGACAGCACGCCGCCGCTTCCCGGCTATCACCTCTACTACCCGAGCAGACGTCACTCATCCCCGGCGTTCAGCCTGTTTGTTGAAGGCGTGAGATACCGAGCATGAAATCGGATGGCAGCTTTTGTCGCATTCCGGCCAATCCGGAAGATTCCAATGATCCTGGCAGGTAATAAACTGTATCACTCTAAGGAAATTGATTCCGCTTAATTGCGCTGATCGACACACGCACCTTGCGACTACGTGCATCCGCTTCACAACAGGTGATTTTAGAATTTGTGTTTTATTATGGGGATTTAGGGCCGATGACCAGAGTGCTTTGGCGTACTGCATCGTAGTTTTGTGCTTTGCGATTACTGCTGCAGAGTTCGCGCCAGCGATATGTATGACAGTGATGTGATTTGGTTGCGGGGGCAGGATTTGAACCTGCGGCCTTCAGGTTATGAGCCTGACGAGCTACCGGGCTGCTCCACCCCGCGTTACCAGCGTAAGTCCGCTTGGGGCTTATCGCGTCACCTTAGAAGCGACAAAGGCCGCGAGAGCGGCCTATTGTAGCACGGCCTTGCCGTTTGAGCATAAACCTTTTGGGTTTATCGCGGATGTGATGAGAAGATGTTTTTGCATTGAAGTTGCGTTTGGCAGACCTGGCA
>NZ_JARWLA010000017.1:0-134855 GCF_047445805.1 Rhizobium sp. BR 314
GTCTGGTGCATGGCCGCGATGCGGTGATCAATGCGACCGACGATCTCAATGTCAGCCAGTATTTCGCGCCGCCGATCACCACCTATTTCCTGCCGATCCACGAGCCGAGCGAGCTTCTGGGCAGCTACATCCTGCGCCGCATGGAAGGCGAACCGCCCGAGGCACTGCAAGCCCTCATCATGCCCAGGCTCATCGAACGCTCCGACGATCGCGTCACACCAAAACGCTGATCCTAGAGACATGCTCCGCATTCGCGCGATGCCTCAGTTCTGTTGGCGCTCAGGGTGTGACCTGCTTTAACAGGACTCTCGCAATGTCGTCGTCTGCTAGTTGGCTGGCGATCGTCTGCGCAGAAACAGCAGGTACACCCTCTCGTTTGAAGTCTTAGCCATGAAACGGAATTTTTCCAGCTCAGCTCTAAACGAACCAGAATGCCTTTAGTCTACTAAAATTATAGACAATATTATTTCCGTCGAGCCTCATTGGGATGCGGTCTCCGGTCAAGTGACAGACTTGACCGTGATCGAAATCAGGGACGGGATATGGATAGAAACTCTTTGAACATACATGGGAAAAGGCGGGGTGGTTTCAGCATCGCACTGGCTTTATCTTTTTGGGCCTCAATCGGTACCGCGGCCAATGCTGCATCGGACGATACAAAGCCCGTCGATGGCGGCATCCTCAATGTGGGATTGGCAACCGACACGTCGATCATCGATCCGTCCATCACAGGCAGTTCGATCACCGCCGTCATCGCTCGCAACCTCGTCGATTCCCTCGTCGGACAGGCCGAGGACAACAGCTTCACGCCCTGGCTTGCCGAGCGATGGGAGATCAACCCCGACAACACCGTCTACACGTTCCATCTGCGTCAAGGGGTAACCTTCAGCGACGGGACGCCGCTTGATGCCGCTGCCGTCAAATTCAATTTCGAGCGCATCCTCGACCCGAAGACAGTGTCGAGCTACGCTAAATCGCTGCTCGGACCGATCGACAAGATCGAGGCGCCGGATCGCCTGACGCTCGTGATCCGCTATCGAGAATCTTTTGCGCCACTATTGCAGGGATTGAGCCTTCCTTATCTCGGTATTCAGTCGCCGACCTATCTACAGAAGGTGCAGAGCACGACGAACACGGTCATTGGCTCCGGCCCCTACGTCCTCGACAATTTCACCAAGGGTAGCGGCAGCAAGCTTGCGCGGCGAGCCGACTATGATTGGGGGCCTGGTTATGCCAAGCACAAGGGGCCGGCTCATTTCGAGCAGATCGTCTTCAAATACCTGCCGGAAGCGTCGGTGCGGCTGGGCGCTCTGGCAAGCGGGCAACTGCAGGCAATCGACGCCGTGCCACCGGCAAATTATCGATCGGTGCAAGGCAATGGCAAGTTGCAGGTCGTCACCCGGGAAAATCCGGGGATCAACAGCGCCTATTTCCTCAACACGTCCAAAGGGCCGTTTCAGGATCTGAGGGTGCGCCAGGCATTTCAAGCCGCCGTCAATGGCCCGGCCGCCGTGAAGGCAGCCTATTTCGGCACGTTGAAGCCGGCTGACAACATCCTTGGGCCTTCGACGCTCTATTACGATCGCGATATCCCAAGCAAATGGGGCTTTGATCTCGGCAAGGCGAACCATCTGCTGGACGAGGCAGGCTGGTCGCAGAGGGATGACGATGGAATACGCAGAAAGGACGGTGCGCGGCTGAGCCTGCATTATGTCTACGACACCGGCTCCACCAGTGCATCCGAGGTCACCCTCGCGCAGGCTGTTCAATATCAGGTGAAGCAGGCGGGCTTCGATCTTCAGCTCGATCCGGTCGATGCCGGTGGCTGGACGGCCCACCTTAACACCAATGATTACGATCTCGTCTCGTTTTTCTATGTGCGCGCCGAACCGGACATTCTGCGCACGGTGTTTCATTCCGCCTACATCCCCCCGGGCGGCCAGAACGCCTCTCGGACCAAGAGCCTGGATGAGAAGCTGAACAAGGCCGTCGGAGCGACGGACGCCGAACGCAAGCAGCTTTATGCGGACGTGCAGAAGGAGATCATCGAGCAAGCCTATGCGGTGCCGCTCTTCGTTGTCGCCTATCAACTCGGTGCAGCCAAGGCGCTTCACGGCATCTCCTGGGCCACCAACGCGAAACCGAACTTCTATGATGCCTGGCTGGATCAATAGATTCCTCCGGATCGCTGTGCGGCGGGCCGGCCTGATCGTTGCCGTGCTTTGGGGCGCGGCAACGATCGCCTTTGCCGCCGTCAAGCTCATCCCCGGTGATCCGGTGTCGATATTGGCTGGCGGAGAGAACGTCCTCGGGGAGGCCGAGCGCGCTGCGCTGGTGCATGAATATGGATTGGATCAGCCGCTTGCCGTTCAATACATCCACTACATCGGCAAGGCTGTCATCGGTGATTTCGGTCAAAGCTATCAGTACCGCGAACCCGTGGGCCGGGTGATCTGGGAGGCGGCTGGGCCGACATTGCAGCTTGCCAGCAGCGCCATCCTTCTCGCGCTTCTATTGGCGATCGGGGTTGCCTTGGCGACCGCAGGTCGCCGTCGAAACCTGGCGAGGTTTTCTTCGGGCGTGGAGTTGATCCTGCTGAGCACGCCGGTCTATTGGATCGGCATCGTTCTGCTCACCATCTTCAGTTTCAACCTGCAATGGTTCCCGGTGACCGGCAATGACGGGCTCGCCGCCTTGGTGCTGCCGGCGGTGGGCCTGAGCCTGCCCCTGGCGGCGCTCTTGAGTCAGGTATTGCGGGATGGCCTGGAAGAGGCGCTTTCACAACCGTTCGCGCTGACCGTAAGGGCGCGCGGTGTCGGCGAAACCATCCTGCGCGTCAGGCACGGATTGCGACACGCAGCGCTCGCGGCGTCGACACTGGCGGGCACGCTACTAGCGGGTACGCTCGGCGGTTCGATACTCACCGAGACCGTCTTTGGCCGCTCAGGGATCGGACAGATCACGCTTCTGGCGATCAAGACGCGTGACATGCCGCTCATCCTCGGATTGGTCATGCTATCCGCGCTCATTTTCGTCATCGTCAACCTTTTGGTCGATGGCATCTATCTGATGATCGATCCGCGTCTGCGCAGGAGAGGCTTATGACGAATGCCAGCCTATTCGAAGATGCAGCGCCTTTGCGCCGCGCGGAAAGCAGACGGCGTCCGTGGCTGTCTGCCGGCCTGCTCATACCATTGGCCTTTGTGATCATTCTTGGCCTCGCGGTATGGGCGCCGCATTGGTTTTGCCATTTCGATCCCGAAGCGGTCGATCCGGATGCGATATTGTCGGCGCCAGACACGACGCATTGGTTCGGCACCGATGAGCTCGGGCGCGATCTCTTCTCCCGCGTGATCTACGGCACCTCGCAATCCCTCAGCATCGGCATCGGTGCGACACTGATCGCCAGTCTCGGCGGTATTCTCTTGGGCACATTGGCGGCGCTGGCACCGAAGGTGATCGCCAGACCCCTGCTGCGCCTCATCGATATCCTGCTGGCCTTCCCCGAAATGCTGCTGGCGCTGCTCGTCATCGCCGTCCTCGGTCGCGGGCCTGCCAACACTCTGCTGGCGGTCGGGCTTTCCAGCATGGCTACCTATGCGCGGCTCATTCGTTCCCAGGTGCTTCAGGTCAAGCTGTCGGGCTATGTGGAGCATGCAGTCGCGCTGGGCGAACATCCCTGGACCATCATTCGCCAGCATATCGTGCCGAATTCCATCCGGCCGTTGCTTATCCTCGCGACCATCGGTGTCGGCAGCTCGGTCCTGTCGGCGTCTGCACTGAGCTTCCTCGGCCTCGGCGTCGTGCCACCGGCCGCTGAATGGGGTGCGCTTCTGGCCAATGGCCGCAACTTCCTCGACATAGCGCCCTGGACGAGCCTGCTGCCCGCAAGCGTGGTCGCGGTTTCGGTAATCTCGATCACGTTGCTCGGACGGCGGCTGCAAACAATTCTTGCAACGGGCGATGTGCGATGAATATCCAAACCGGTTCGCAGACCTTCCTTCCCTCGTCCGCCAAGCCGCCGCTGCTTGCGGTGAGCAGTCTGAGTGTCGCATTCTCGACACCGCAGGGCAGGGTGGATGCGGTTCGCGACTTGTCTCTGGACATAGCGGCCGGCGAGATTTTGGCCCTGGTTGGCGAGTCCGGATCGGGGAAGTCGGTGACGGCGCGTGCCATCGTTGGCCTGGCGGGATCGCGGGCAAACGTTGAGGCCAACAGGATGGAACTGACGGCTCGCGAAGGTCGGCGACTGAACCTTCTGGGATTGCGGGAGAAGGATTGGCGTGCGGTGCGCGGCCGCGAAATCGGTTTCATTCTCCAGGACGCATTGGTCTCGCTGGATCCACTGAGAACGATCGGCCGCGAGATCGCCGAGCCGATCCTGACGCATGGTTTGTCCTCGCGAGGGCTCGTATCGCAGCAAGTATTGGAACTGTTGGCGCGTGTCGGTATTCCCGAGCCGGCGACACGCGTCGGACAATACCCGAATGAACTCTCAGGTGGTTTGCGCCAGAGGGCCTTGATCGCCTCGGCGCTTGCAGCTCAACCAAGGCTGCTGGTCGCCGACGAGCCAACGACGGCGCTGGATGTGAGCGTTCAGAAAAAGGTCCTGGCCATCTTCAAGGCACTGGCTGCAGCCGGTCACGGCATTCTCCTGATTACCCATGATCTTTCCGTTGCCGCACAACTCGCAGATCGCGTTGCGGTCATGCGCAAAGGCCGGCTGCTGGAAATTGGGTCTGCGCACGGCGTTTTGGCGGATCCGCAGCATGAGTATACGCGACGTCTGCTCGCAGCGGTGCCGACTGCCGCCAATCGCGGTCAGCGTCTGAGCGAACCGGATAGATCCTTGCCGGCCCGCCGGATCGTCGCCACGGATCAACACCTTTTGGAGATCCGTGAGGTTTCCATGAGCTTTAGGCGTCCGGACGGCAGCCGTCTGCAGGCTGTCAGCAATGTATCGCTTCATATCGATCACGGCGAGACACTCGGCATCGTCGGAGAATCGGGTTCGGGCAAGACGACGCTGGGCAAGCTTGCTCTTGCGCTGCAGCAACCCGATAGCGGGCAGATATTCTTCGATGGGCACCCGTGGAGCATGCTCTCTGAGCGAGCGCGGCGGCCTCGGAGAGCGGGCATCCAGACCATAGCTCAGGATCCGCTCAGCTCATTCAATCCACGCTTCACGGTCGAGCGCATTATCGGTCAGCCACTGCGGCTCTATACAGAGTTGGACAAAGCAGGACGTGAGGAGAGAATCGAGATGTTGATGGAACTGGTCGGCCTGCCGCGAGAGCTGCTAGCCCGTCGACCGGCGGCTCTTTCGGGAGGCCAGCGCCAGCGTGTGTCGATCGCGCAGGCGATCGCTGCCTCGCCGAAGCTTTTGATCTGTGATGAACCGGTCTCCGCCCTCGATGTCACGACCCAGGCGCAAGTTCTGGATCTGCTCGTCGATCTCCAGGCAAGGCTGGGCTTGTCGATGATCTTCATCTCACATGATCTGGGCGTTATCCAGCATGTAAGCCACCGAATTGCCGTGATGAAGGATGGAGCTATTGTCGAGGCTGGATCGGTCGCCGAGGTTTTCAGTCGCCCGCAACACCCGTACACACGCGAACTCATCGCATCCGTGCCGAATTTCCGCGGAGCCTAGAACATTTCGTCCGCTGGCACCTGCGGAGCGATGGGACGGCGTTCCAATGATATTGGGCGGCATCTGTTTGAATCTGGTGGCGCGTTCGAATGGAGGTTGCGCTCAAATGGCGCTTGCAGCCAATCAAACGGTCAGATGCCGCCGAGCCTCCGGCGTATCCAGCGTTTCCGCCGGTCCCTCGTGCACGATCTCGCCGCGATCCATGATGTAGACGTAATCGGCAAGCTCGCGGCAGAAGTCGAGATATTGTTCGACCAGCAGGATCGCCATGCCGGTTGAATCCCTGAGATAGCGGATCGCCCGGCCGATATCCTTGATGATCGACGGCTGGATGCCTTCGGTCGGTTCGTCCAGCACCAGGATTTTCGGGCGTGTCACCATTGCCCGACCGATTGCCAGCTGCTGCTGCTGGCCGCCCGAGAGATCACCGCCGCGCCGAGACAGCATGGACTTCAGCACAGGAAACAAACTGTAGATGTCGTCGGGAATATTGCGGTCGCGGCGAGCGAGCGGCGCATAGCCACTCTCCAGATTCTCCTTCACGGTCAGTAGAGGAAAGATCTCGCGTCCTTGCGGCACATAGCCAATCCCCTGTTTGGCACGGGCGAAAGGCGCCATGCCATTCAGCGCGGCGCCGTTGAAGGCGACCGTACCAGCAGACAACGCGTGCTGTCCGGTGACTGCGCGCAACAGCGAGCTCTTGCCGACGCCGTTGCGCCCGAGGACACAGGTGATCTTGCCCATCTCGGCCTTGATCGAGATGCCGCGCAGCGCCTGGGCGGCGCCATAATGCAGGTTTGCGTTTTCGACTGTCAGCATCTCACCGTCCCAGATAATTCTCGATCACCTTTGGATCGCTACTGACGAAATCGATAGATCCTTCCGCCAGAACCGATCCTTCCGCCAAGCATGTCACCTTCACGCCAAGCTCGCGGATGAAGCCCATGTCATGCTCGACCACCACGACCGAGCGTGTCCTGGCAATTTCCTTGAGCAGCACCGCCGTCTCCGCTGTCTCCGCATCCGTCATGCCTGCCACCGGCTCATCGACCAGAAGCAGTTTCGGCTCCTGCGCAAGCAGCATGCCGATCTCCAGCCATTGCTTCTGGCCATGCGAGAGATTGGCCGCCAGTTCGTCGCGCCGATGCGAAAGCCGCACTATCTCAAGGATTTCGTTGATGCGATCGCGGTCTGTGGCCGTTAGGCGGTAGAAGAGCGTGGCAAAGACACCGCGGCTGCGGTTGAGCGCCAGTTCAAGATTGTCCCAGACGGTATGACTCTCGAAGACGGTCGGCTTCTGGAATTTCCGCCCGATACCGAGCTGGGCGATATCGGCCTCGTCTTTTTTCGTCAGATCGATCTGGCCGTTGAAGAACACCTCACCCTCGTCCGGCCGCGTTTTGCCGGTGATGATGTCCATCATCGTCGTCTTGCCGGCGCCGTTCGGGCCGATGATGGCGCGAAGCTCCCCCGGTTCGATCACCATCGACAGCGAATTCAAAGCCTTGAAGCCGTCAAACGACACCGAAACATTGTTGAGATAGAGCATGCTGTTGGGTTTGATGTCCGGGATCATGGTCCTACTCCGCCGCCTGAACCGGCTGTTGGGTGTCTTCCTCCGACGTCGCGGATGGCTCTACAGGCTGGCGTTTCCCGCCAAAACATTGCGCGAGGGTGCCAACTATGCCCTTGGGCAGGAGCAAGGTTACGGCCACGAACAGCCCGCCAAGCGCAAACAGCCAGAAATCGGGAAACAGGCCGGTGAAGATGGTCTTGCCGCCATTGACGATGATGGCGCCGATGATCGGGCCGATCAGCGTTGCTCTTCCGCCGACGGCGGTCCAGATGACCACTTCGATCGAATTGGCTGGTGCGAATTCGCCGGGGTTGATGATGCCGACCTGTGGGACATAGAGCGCCCCGGCAATACCGGCCATCATCGCCGATACGACGAAGACGAAGAGCTTGATGTGTTCGACGCGATAGCCCAGGAAGCGTGTGCGGCTTTCGGCGTCACGAACGCCCACCAGCACCTTGCCGAACTTCGAACGAACGATGGCTGAAGACAGCATCAGGGCGAGCGCGAGGAATACCGCCGTTACCGAGAAAAGTACGGCACGCGTTCCATCGGCTTGAATGTTGAAGCCGAGAATATCCTTGAAGTCGGTGAGGCCATTATTGCCGCCGAACCCCATATCGTTGCGGAAGAAGGCAAGCAGCAGCGCATAGGTCATCGCTTGGGTGATGATCGACAGATAGACGCCGTTGACGCGCGAGCGGAAGGCAAACCAGCCGAAGATGAAGGCGAGCAGGCCAGGTGCGACCAGTACCATCAGGATGGCGAACCAGAAATTATCGAACCCATACCAGAACCAGGGTAGCTCCTTCCAGTTCAGGAACACCATGAAATCAGGCAGGATCGGATTGCCGTAGGTGCCGCGCGAACCGATCTGCCGCATCAGATACATGCCCATCGCATAGCCGCCAAGCGCGAAGAAGGCGCCGTGGCCGAGCGAGAGAATGCCGCAATAGCCCCAGACGAGATCGAGCGCCAAAGCGAGCAGCGCATAGGTCAGATACTTGCCGAACAGCGACATCAGATAGGTCGGCACATGCAGCGCGCTCGTTTCCGGCAGCAGCAGGTTCGACAGCGGCACGAGTACTGCGACGGCAAGTAGGATCGCGATGGCGATGCTGATACGGCGGTCGAGCGAGCGAAGGATGAAGGCGGTGATCATGCTTCCACCGCCCTTCCCTTGAGCGCAAAGAGGCCGCGCGGACGTTTCTGGATAAAGAGAATGATGAGGACGAGGACAAGGATCTTTCCGAGCACCGCTCCCGCATAGGGTTCGAGGAACTTGTTGAGGATACCGAGCGAGAAGGCGCCGACCAGCGTCCCCCACAGATTGCCGACGCCGCCGAACACCACGACCATGAAACTGTCGATGATGTAGCCCTGGCCGAGGTTCGGTGAGACGTTGTCGATCTGCGAAAGCGCGACGCCGGCCATGCCGGCGATGCCCGACCCCAGCGCAAAGGTGAAGGCATCGACCCATGGCGTGCGGATGCCCATGGAGGAGGCCATGCGCCGGTTTTGGGTCACCGCCCGCATCTGCAGCCCGAAGGCGGAGCGCTTCAGGAGAAGAAGTAGCGCCACAAAGACGCCGAGCGCGAAGACGATGATCCAGAGGCGGTTCCAGGTAATGGAGAGGTATCCCAACTCGAAGGAGCCGGACATCCAGGAGGGATTGCCGACTTCTTGATTGGTCGGCCCGAAGATCGAACGCACCGCTTGCTGCAGGATCAGCGAAATACCCCATGTGGCGAGCAGCGTTTCCAGTGGTCTGCCATAGAGAAAGCGGATGACGCCGCGCTCGATGACGAGGCCAACGGCGCCAGTGACGATGAATGCGACCGGCAGAGCGATCGCCAGCGAGCAGTCGAACAGTTCCGGATAGGAATTGCGGATGACGCTCTGAACCATGAAGGTCGAGTAGGCGCCAAGCATCACCATCTCGCCATGCGCCATGTTGATGATGCCCATGACGCCGAAGGTGATGGCAAGGCCGATGGCAGCCAGAAGCAGCACCGAGCCGAGCGAAAGGCCGTACCAGACATTCTGCGCCGCATCCCAGATTTTCAATTGCTCCTGAATGCCGGCAATGGCCGTTACGACATCCGGCTTTAGACTTTCGTCGACGGACACCGAGGAGAGGATTCCGATGGCGTCGCGGCCACCTTCGGCTTTGATCGTCTCGATCGCTGCCTTCTTGTCCTCAGCCGGACGGTCCGAGCCGAGCACCGCAACCGCTCTTGCTCTTTCAAGCGTGGTGCGGACCTCCCCATCCTTCTCGCTCTGTAGTGCGGTCTCGACCGCCTCAAGCGAATCCGCGCTTGGCGCCTTCAAAATGGATTGAGCCGCCGCAAGCCGTGTCGCGCGGTCAGGGCTCATCAATGTCAGGCTGCCGAGAGCAGCACGAACCGCGCGGCGCAGATTGTTGTTGATCTTGATCTTGCCGAGATTGTCCTTGGCTTCCTGCCCGGCGGCTTGGCCGGTCAATGGATCGAGCAGATCCATCCTATCGCCGGAGGACTTGGCGATGAACACATGATTGTCCGCCTTGCGGACATAGAGATCTCCGTCGGAAAAGGCCTGCAATGCCGGCACCACTTTCGGATCACCTGTTTTCGCAAGACTTTCGACGATATCGCCAGCCTTCTGGAAATTGGCCTGGCCGAGCTGATTGATCAGACCGTGTGTATCGTCCTCGGCCCGCAGGCTCGTTGCGGTCAACGCCAGCGCCAGGAAAAGGCCGGCGATCAGTGTCAACGCCAAGCGGTAAACGAATTTATCGAGCATCATTGTCCCCTCGAGCTGCCGCGGGCAAAAGAGCCTGCCCGCGGCGGTCTTGCGTCATTGCCGCGGAAATCAGGAGCCCTTGCCGCCGCACTTGCCGGTGGTGACGTTGAAGTTGCCGCAGTTCATGGGCATGCGCCAATCCGAGATCAGATCCTTGCTGTCGGGCAGGTAGTCGGACCATTCCTTGCCGACTACGGCAGGGGTCTGCGAAACGACATCGAACTGGCCGTTTTCCTGCACTTCGCCGATCAGAACTGGCTTGGTGATGTAGTGGTTCGGCATCATGGTGGCGGTGCCGCCGGTAAGGTTCGGAACGGAAACGCCGACAAGCGCGTCGATGACCTTGTCCGGCTCGGTGGTGCCGGCCTTCTCGACGGCCTTCACCCACATGTTGAAACCGATATAGGCGGCTTCCATCGGGTCGTTGGTCACGCGCTTGTCGTTCTTGGTATAGGCGTGCCATTCCTTGATGAAGGCAGCGTTGGTGGGCGTGTCGACGGACTGGAAATAGTTCCAGGCGGCAAGATGTCCGACAAGCGGCTTGGTGTCGACGCCGGCGAGTTCTTCTTCCCCGACAGAGAAAGCGACGACCGGAATATCTTCGGCCTTGACGCCCTGGTTGCCGAGTTCCTTATAGAAGGGAACATTGGCGTCGCCATTGATGGTGGAGACGACGGCGGTCTTCTTGCCGGCCGAACCGAAGGTCTTGATCTTTGAGACTTCCGTCTGCCAGTCGGAGAAGCCGAACGGCGTGTAATTGATGATGATGTCTTCGTCCTTGACGCCCTTGGACTTCAGATAGGCTTCGAGGATCTTGTTGGTCGTGCGCGGATAGACATAGTCGGTGCCCTCAAGCACCCAGCGCTGTACGCCTTCGTTCTTCATGAGGTAGTCGACGGCCGGAATTGCCTGCTGGTTCGGCGCGGCCCCCGTGTAGAAGACGTTGCGCTCGGACTCTTCGCCTTCGAACTGGACCGGATAGAACAGGATCGAGTTGAGCTCCTTGAATACGGGCAGCACCGACTTGCGCGACACCGAGGTCCAGCAGCCGAAGACGGCCGAGACCTTGTCCTTCTGGATCAGTTCGCGGGCCTTTTCGGCGAAGAGCGGCCAGTCCGAGGCCGGATCGACGACCACGGGTTCAAGCTTCTTGCCGAGAACGCCGCCCTTCTTGTTCTGCTCGTCGATGAGCATCAGCATGGCGTCCTTGAGCGTCGTTTCCGAAATCGCCATGGTGCCGGACAGCGAATGTAGGACGCCGACCTTGATCGTGTCGTCGGCGGCGAAAGCACCGTGGAATGCGGTCGTGGACATGATGGCGCCAAGCAGCGCGCCGGAGACGAGAGTCTTGAATTTCATCCGTGGTTCCCCTCTTTTTGTCTGCCGCAACGGCCGGTAAACGAAGATGGACCGTTGCCTGACGGGACTATTCGGCAGCCCATTGGGAAACCACATACGTAGAATGACGTAGGTGCCGGGGCGAAATCTGCAGCTTTGGCCACCTTCGCGCTCTTAAGCGTCGCGCCGATCCATGTTACGACACCTCTGGACTGCCGGAGTGATCCTGGCGGGACTGCTGAAGGGTAAGCATGGCGGCGCGGCAACGCATCATTCCGGTAAGACGCGCGTATAACCGCTGGGTCGCGAACCAGACGCTGGAAGACTATGCCCTGCGTTTTACGGCCAAGAGCGCTCGCCAATTCTCGTCGCAACGCATCTCGCAAACCGCGATCGGCGCCATTTCCTTCCTGGCACTGGAGGCCATCGGCGGCACGATCACGCTCTCTTATGGCACCACCAACGCATTCTATGCCATCATCGTTGCCAGTATCGTCATGTTGGCCGTGGGCTTGCCGATCAGCCGCTATGCCATCCGCCATGGCGTCGACATCGATCTCCTGACCCGCGGCGCGAGCTTCGGTTATATCGGCTCGACCGTCACCTCGCTGATCTATGCGAGCTTCACCTTCATGCTGTTTGCGATCGAGGCGTCGATCATGTCTGGCGCGTTGGAGCTTTCGCTCGGCATACCCGTCTGGATCGGTTATATCATCAGTGCCGTCATGGTGATCCCGCTCGTCACCCATGGCGTGCGCCTCATCAGTCGGTTCCAGTTGTTGACGCAGCCATTCTGGATCGTTCTCAACATCCTGCCCTTCGTCTTCATCGCCTTTGCCGATTGGGGCAAATTCGATCTCTGGCGGGCCTTTGCGGGCATCCATCATCCCGCGAGCGCACCAGGCACTGCCGCTCCCTTCGATCTGATCGAGTTTGGCGCCGCTTCCGCCGTCATCCTGGCTCTGATGTCACAGATCGGCGAACAGGCCGACTTTCTTCGCTTTCTGCCGCCGGAGGGTCATCGTAAATGGCGCCATCGACTGGCCGTCTTTCTTGCCGGGCCGGGATGGGTCATCATCGGTGCGCCGAAGCTGCTTGCCGGCTCCTTCCTCGTCGTCCTGACGCTGACCTCGGGCGTGCCGGCCGAGCGCGCCGCCGATCCTGCGCAAATGTACCTCACTGCCTTCGGCTACATGATCCCCTGGCACAATGCAGCGCTGCTCCTCATGGCCGCTTTTGTGATGATCTCGCAGCTGAAGATCAACGTTATGAACGCCTATGCCGGCTCGCTCGCATGGTCGAACTTCTTTTCGCGGCTGACGCACAGCCATCCCGGCCGCGTGATCTGGCTGGTCTTCAATGTCGCCATTGCGCTCTTGCTGATGGAGCTCGGCATCTACCGCCTGCTTGAAGAGACCCTCGGCATCTTCTCCATCATCGCCATGGCCTGGCTTTGCACCATCTCTGCCGATCTCTTCGTCAACAAGCCGCTGGGGCTTGCACCCCCGGGTATTGAGTTCAAGCGCGCGCATCTTTATGATATCAATCCGGTCGGTCTCGGTGCTATGGCGCTTTCCGCGTCGATCGCCCTGATGGCCCATTTCGGTGCCTTCGGCTCGCTCTCAGCATCGCTTGCACCCTATATTACCTTGATCGTCGCGCTCATCGCCTCACCCGCCATCGCCTGGGTCACCGAAGGCAAGTATTACTTGGCCCGCAAGCCGCGCCAGAGCTGGAAGAACCTGACCACCATCACATGCTCGGTCTGCGAACATCCCTTCGAGCCGGAGGACATGGCCTGGTGTCCTGCCTATGCCGCGCCGATCTGCTCGCTGTGCTGTTCGCTCGACAGCCGCTGCCATGACATGTGCAAGCCGAAAGCGCGGCTCAATACCCAGGTCGCCACCGTCGCCAGGACGTTGTTGCCGGCTGGCATCGTTGCTCGGCTTGCCACACGCCTCGGTCGCTACGGTATTGCCGTTGCTCTGGCATTGACTGCCATGGGCGCCATTCTCGCGATGATCGCGCATCAGGTTGGCGCCGCTTCACCGGAAACGGCATCCGTAGTCAACCGCACGATCCTGATCGTCTTTTTCGTCTTTGCCGTGATCGCCGGCGTGGCCTGCTGGTTCTATGTACTTGCCCATGACAGCCGTGTGGTGGCCGAGGAAGAGTCCTCGCGCCAGAACACGCTGCTTCTAAAGGAAATTGCCGCGCATAAGAAAACCGACGCCGCCCTGCAGGGCGCCAAGGAGGCGGCCGAAGCGGCAAACCGCGCCAAGAGCCGCTATGTCGTGGGTTTGAGCCATGAGTTGCGCACCCCGCTCAACGCCGTACTCGGCTATGCGCAGATCTTGGAGCGTGACGAGAGCATTCCGGCGCCCCGGCAATCCTCCCTGAAGGTCATTCGCCGTAGTGCCGAACATCTTTCCGGCCTGATCGACGGGCTGCTTGATATTTCGAAGATCGAGGCAGGCCGACTGCAGGTCTATTCCAACGAGATCAACATCCAGGATTTCCTCGACCAGATCATTGACATGTTCCGTCCACAGGCGCAGGCCAAGGGGCTGACTTTCGTCCATGAGCGCGCTGCTGCTTTGCCCGATTATGTCCGAACCGACGAGAAGCGGTTACGCCAGATCCTCGTCAACCTGCTCTCCAACGCCATCAAGTTCACCGATACGGGCAGCGTTCACTTCGAGGTGGGCTACCGCAACCAGGTTGCTACCTTCACCGTTTCCGACACAGGTCGCGGGATCGCCGCAAAAGACATCACTCGCATCTATGAGCCTTTCCAACGTGGTGAAGCGGACAGCATCAGACCTATGCCCGGCCTTGGCCTTGGGCTGACGATCACGCAGCTGCTGACCAATACGCTCGGCGGCGAGATTTCCGTCACCAGCGAGAAGGACAAGGGCTCGACGTTCAGGGTGCGCTTGATGCTGTCGGCGGTCATCCGTCCGATGAAACCACCGGCGCAGGAGCAGCGCATCGTCGGCTATGAAGGTCCGCGGCGGACCGTTGTCATCGTCGACGACAATGAAGATCATCGCGAACTGATGCGCGAGATCCTGTCGCCGCTCGACTTCATCGTGCTGACAGCCGCAGGCGGTCCCGATTGTTTGGCCTTGATCGAAGGCATCAAGCCGGATCTTTTCCTGGTCGATATTTCCATGCCCGGGATGAATGGCTGGCAACTGGTCTCCCGGCTCAGGGAAAATGGCCAGATGGCGCCGATCCTCATGCTGTCGGCAAATATCGGCGATGCCGCCGCCGCGACCGACAGTGACGACAGCCACAATGATGCGATCGCCAAGCCGGTCGATATCCGGCAATTGCGTGACAAGCTGGCGCTGCATCTCGCCCTGAAATGGGTCTATATCGACGCTGCGGCCGTGGTGACGCCGAAGCGGCCGCCGGCACTGAAAAGCCCTGGCTTGGAGCATGTTCGGGAGCTGATGCGGCTTGGCGAAATCGGGTATGTCAGGGGCATCGAGGCAAAGCTTGCGGATCTCGCCAGACTTGAAGAGAACAAGCCCTTTACGGACGCCTTGCGCGCTCATGTCCAGGCCTTCGATCTGGATGGCTTTCTCAAAATGCTGCGCACCTTCGACACGGAAAGGGTAGAACAGATTGGCTGAGCCCAACCTTCCCCGCGACATAGTCTTGCTGGTCGACGATTCGCCCGAGGCGCTCGGCTTCCTCACGGACGCGCTCGAGCAATCCGGCTTCTCCGTGCTGATCGCCACGTCTGGGGCGGCCGCATTGAATATCGTCGAGCGCATCACGCCCGATCTCATCCTTCTCGATGCTGTCATGCCTTCGATGGATGGCTTTGAGACTTGCCGTCGGCTGAAAGCCAATGCCGGCATTGCCCAGACCCCCGTCGTCTTCATGACCGGCCTGACCGAAACCGAGCATGTGGTGCATGCGCTGGAATCCGGCGGCGTCGACTATCTCACCAAGCCGATTAATGTCGACGAACTGCGCGCACGCATCCGCGTCCATCTTCGCAACGCCCGCTCCGCCCAGAGCGCCAGGGTGGCGCTCGACGCCGCAGGCCGGCATCTGCTGGCGGTCAAGGGCAATGGCTCGATCCATTGGTCGACGCCACAGGCAACCCGCCTCATCAATGCTGCTACCGGCAGTGACGATGGCCTCGATCTGGCATTGAAACACATTGCAGCCTTCATGCTTGAACGTGAGCGGCTGGGGTCCGCTCGTGACGAGCTTCTTTCGATCAGCAGTGGCGGGCAATCCGTCCTGCAGTTCTCCTTTCTCGGCGCCATCGGTACAGACGAGTATCTCTTTCGGCTGACCGCTAGGGATCAGCGCCCCGATGATGACATACTGCGCCAGCATTTCTCGCTGACACAGCGCGAGTCGGAGGTACTGTTATGGCTTGCGAAGGGGAAATCGAACCGCGACATCGGTGAAATCCTCGGCCTCTCCGCCCGCACGGTGAACAAGCATTTGGAGCAGATCTATGTCAAACTCGGCGTCGAGAATCGGGCATCAGCCGCTGTGAAGGCCGCGCACGTCCTGCACAAAGCCTAGCGCTTCAAACCGCTCTATCTTCCTGTTTCCTCACATGTTCCGCATGGAAAGCCGCTGCGTACTTTCCCCGGGTTGCTCCGTGAGTCGGCGAAGGCACGCCGGCTTTAAGGGCCGGTCAGGGGTATATTTTAGCTAGGCGCGATTGGCGGAGAACTGTTGTCGCAATAGGAGGCTACAACCTGTAACCGACGTCGCGCCAGCGGTGTAGCTTCCTGTTGTGCTTTGCACGCTGACGACCACTCGACATGGGTTTGTCAAACGAGGAAACCCGCAAAATCCGCAGCGTCATAAGTTATTTTGTCTAGACATGAAAAAGTCGCGCACGCAATATGACGCTGCCAAAAACGGCAGTATCGTCAGCTGCCTCAACAAAGAGCAGGGAACTTCACATCATGAAAAAGGCATTGTTTCTCGCCGCCTTTACGGCCCTGGCCGGCCTCACGCAAGCGCAGGCGGCGGACACGAAAGTATCTATCGGAATATCGGGCTGGACCGGTTTTGCGCCGCTGACACTTGCCAAAGAAGCCGGCATCTTTAAGAAGCATGGGCTCGATGTCACCGTGGCGAAGGTACCGCAGGCAAGCCGCCATCTGGCGCTTGCCTCGGGCGATATCCAGTGTGCCGCGACGACCGTGGAAACCTGGATCGTCTGGAATGCAGCAGGTGTCGCGACGACGCAATTGTTCCAGCTGGATGTCTCGCACGGAGCGGACGGCATTGCAGCCAAGCCGGGAATCACCAAGGTCTCTGATCTCAAGGGCAAGGCAGTTGCGGCGTCGGCACCTGGAACATCGCCTTACTTCCTGCTCGCCTACATCCTTGCCAAGAACGGCATGAGCATGAAGGACGTCAAAGTCGTCAATATGGAGCCAGGCCCTGCCGCCCAGGCACTCCTCGCCGGCCAGAACGACGCGGCCGTGACTTACGAGCCATATCTCTCAGCCGTTCGCGCAGCACCCGACAAAGGCAAGATTATCGCCACCACGGTCGACTATCCGGCTGTCATGGATACTTTCGGCTGCACCAACGCTTTCCTGAAAGATCATCCCGACGCTGCCAAGGCGTTGGCTGCGAGCTATTACGATGCGCTTGAAATGATCAAAGCGGACAAGGACAAGTCCTACGAGATCATGGGCAAGGACGTGAAACAGTCCGGCAAGGAGTTCGGCGAGTCAGCCGCCTATCTCGCGTGGCAGGACAAGGCCGCCGCGAAGAAGTTCTTTGGCTCGACTTTCAAGACGTTCAGCGAGGAAGCCGCCAAGATCCTGCTTGATGCCGGCGTCATCAAGAGCAAGCCGGATCTTTCGAAACTGGCTGATCCGTCCTTCATCGAGTAAGGCCGAAAGCAATCCACAGGCGTGTCGGGTCTTCGGCACGCCTTTTCTCACGACAAGAGACCCAATGCGCCCGCTCGAACCCATAAGCTCCAGCAGCCGGCTTCTATACGGCTTGCTTTTTTTTATCCTTTTCTTCGTCGCCTGGGGTTGCCTCACGCTTGGCGGCCTTGTTTCGAAGACCTTTCTTGCCGATCCGATCACCATGGTGAAGGACGGCTACGATCTGCTTGTCAATCAAGGCTTTGCCTTCGATATCGGCATGACGATCTGGCGCGTGCTCGGTGGCTTCGTCCTGTCGGCGCTGATCGCAGTACCGCTCGGCATCCTCATGGGCGCCTACAAGCCAGTCGAGGCACTGCTTGAACCTTTCGTCTCCTTCGCCCGCTATCTGCCGGCTTCGGCCTTTGTTCCGCTGCTCATCCTCTGGGCCGGCATCGGTGAAACGCAGAAGCTGCTCGTCATCTTCATCGGCGCCGTGTTCCAGATCATTCTGATGGTGGCCGTTTCGGTGGCCGGAACACGACGGGATCTGGTCGAAGCAGCCTATACGCTCGGAGCGTCCGATCGTGGCGTTGTGCGCCGCGTCTTGATCCCGGCTGCCGCTCCCGATATCGGCGAAACGCTTCGGCTGGTTCTCGGCTGGGCCTGGACCTATGTCATCGTGGCCGAACTCATCGGTGCCTCCTCCGGCATTGGCTACATGATCATCAACAGTCAGGCGCTGCTCGCCACCGGCCAGATCATCTTCGGCATCATCGTCATCGGCCTGATCGGCCTTGTTTCCGACTTTGCGTTCAAGCGCGTAAACCGCAAGCTGTTCGCATGGAGATTTGCATGAGCGTACCCGGCGAACTTCGCATCAAGGATGTCAGCCGTACCTTTCCCGGCGTAAAGGGCGGCGCGCCCACTCTAGCCCTCCAGCCGACGACGCTCGACATTCCCCGCAACGACTTCGTGACCATCCTCGGCCCTTCAGGCTGCGGCAAGTCCACGCTTCTGCGGATCATTGCCGGCCTCGACAAGCCGACGACAGGCACGGTGACGCTGGATGGCAGGCAAGTCACTGGCCCTAGCGCCGATCGCGGCATGGTATTCCAATCCTACACGCTGTTTCCGTGGCTGACGATACGCGAGAATGTCGGTTTCGGCCTGCGCGAACGCGGCGTTGCCGAGCGGGACCGGAACGATATCGTCGCCAGCTATATAGACAAGGTCGGCTTGCGCGGCTTCGAGGATCACTGGCCGAAGCAATTGTCCGGCGGCATGCAGCAACGAACGGCGATTGCCCGTGCGCTTGCCAACGATCCGAAAATCCTCTTGCTCGACGAGCCGTTCGGCGCGCTCGACAATCAAACACGCGGGCTGATGCAGGAGCTTCTGCTCGGCATCTGGGAGCGGGAACAGAAGACTGTGGTCTTCGTGACGCACGATATCGAAGAAGCGGTGTTCATGGCATCGCGCGTCGTGACGATGACGGCGCGTCCCGGCCGCATCAAATCGATCACGCCTGTCAGCCTTCCGCATCCACGCCATTACACGATCAAGGCAAGTCCGGAATTCTCGGCGTTGCGGCTCAAGCTCACGGAAGAGATCAGAGACGAGGCAATCGCTGCCGCCGCGCACGGCTAGGCCGGTCGGCAGCGATTGTGGCCGCATACATCACTGATTTCTTCGAGCCATGGATGTTTCGAAAGGTCGACTGATTTGTCATCCACCTCCTCACCACTCGCGCTGCCCGAGGCGGCGGATTCATCGACCGGATGGCGGGTGGTTGGCGCAGCACATGCGCTGACCGCCGTAACCTTCGGATCGGCCTATGGCTTCTCGGCCGTCTTTCCTGGCCTTTCGCAGGAGTTTGCCGCATCGCGCGGCGAGATCGCGCTCGTCTTTTCCATATCAGCCTTCGTGTTTTACTCGCTAGGCGCGATCGCCGGCCCGCTTGCCGACCGCTGGTCGTCCCGCATCGTGATAGCGGCCGGCTTGCTGGCGATGATCATTGGCTATGCCGGAGGCAGTCAGGCGCAGTCCCTGGCTTCGCTCTATGCATGGTACGGTGCCGGTGTGGGGGTTGGGATTGGCCTCTCCTACGTGCCGGCGCTTGGCGCGGTGCAATCCTGGTTCATCCTGAAGCGGAGCCGCGCGTCGGGCATTGCGACCGCTGGCATCGGGCTTGGCACGCTAGTGCTGCCATTTGCGATCGGCCGGCTTATCCCGACCCTTGGCTGGCGTGGATGTTTCATCGGTCTGGCTCTTGTCATTGCCGCAGTCGGTCTGCCGGCTGCGATGCTGGTGCGCAAGCGCCAAGACGATGGCAATTCGGCACAGCTGCAAACCGCGAGCCACCCAAGCCCCATTACGGTTTGGCGCAATGGTCATTTCCGCCTGTTTTACGTCATGCTGCTGCTGGCATCGTTCTGCACCTTCATTCCCTATGTCCATATCGTGCCGGCGGCGCATGATATGGGGCTGTCGCTCGAAAGCGGCACGATCCTGATCGCTCTCATCGGCATCGGCAACATCTTTGGTCGTTTCGTACTGGCTGGCCTGGGCGATCGCATTGGTTCCGTGCGGCTCTTGGCGATCCTCACCTTCGCCGTTGCAGGCTCGTTCCTTCTGTGGTCGGTTGCCAACGGCATGACCATGCTGGTGCTTTTTACTCTGACCTTCGGCATGAGCTACGGCGGTTGCGTCGGACTTTATCCCGCCGTCGCGGCTGATCTCTTCGGCACCCGTCATATCGGCACCATGCTGGGCTATCTCTATACGGCCGTCGGCGTGGCCGCCTTGTTGGGGCCGACAATGGCAGGCCTCGTCTTTGACAGGACCGGCAGCTATCTCGGACCAATCCTTTTCAGCATGGCCGCCGCTCTCATCGCCGGTTTCCTGACGCTGCGTCTGCGAAGGGAATAGGACACCGCCGTGGCCGGATGACGAGGCGACTGAAGACGGGCTCACCCGCAGAAGCCTTGAGCCAACAGACCGCCAGCTTCTCGCTGCCTCTATTGTACGTAAACGGGAATGACGGCCGAGGTTTCGTCGCGATAGGGTAGTCGGATCTGGAAACGGTGTTCGCCGCTCTGGATCGGCCAGAAAACCGGACGGTCGGGATCCGTGACGGCAAAGGGCTGCCCATCGACATACCAGACAATCTGCGGCACGCGCGGTTTCACCTCTGCCTTAAGGGCCAGGCGGTTATATGCCGCCGGCTGTTCCGGGTTGCGCCAGATCTGGCTGTTGCGGGCAGGTGTCGAGATTGCGAGATGGATTTGCTGACCGCCATCGTCTCGGCCGGTTGCCAGGCTCGCGGAGGCCGCCCTTGCGCCGACTCCGGCCGTGGCAGGGGTTGTGCCGGCGCCTGTATCCAGATGCGGAACCTTCGCCGTCAATTCCGGCATTTCATTCGGCTTCAGCCATTCGACAAGCGTCTGACTGCAGGTGTTGTCATTTGCCGCGCCATTGACGATGCAAAGATCCACGGGCTTGCGATCCGGCGGCGTTGGAAAGCGCGCGTCGGCAAGGTCTCCGGGCTTGCTCTCATGGACGCGGTCCATAATCGCGTGAACGAGGTGAGCGGCGCTGCTTGCACCGGTCATCCTGTTCATGGTGCCATTGTCGCCACGCCCGACCCAAACGCCAACCACGACCTTCTGTGAATAGGCTATTGCCCAGGCATCGCGATATCCTTGCGATGTACCGGTCTTGATGGCGACGGGAAATGGATATTCCAGCGATCCGTAGCGATGGAAGCTGGGAAGGCGTGCCTGCGGATCGGACAGGAAGGACGTAATCAACCGCGCCGTATCAAGGGAAACGGCGCGCACGGATGGCTGTTGCGGCTGCTCGCTCGCCCAGCGCAGGTCCTGCAGCTGTCCGTCATTGGCGAGTGCGCGATAGGCTCGCATCAGGCTGTCGAGACGGGTGGGCAGTGAGCCAATGGCCATCGACAGGCCGAAGTGGTCGGCCGGAATCTCCAGATCGTGGAGGCCGAGATCGCGCAGAAAGTGGAAGGTGGTTTCGAGCCCGATGCTGCGCAGCAGGTTTGTCGCCGGTACATTGCGCGAGTTGGCAAGCGCCTGACGCGGCAGCATCGGGCCGAGGAATTCGCGGTCGGCGTCGCCTATGCCCGACGCACCTTCGGGCATATCAAGCAACATGTCCGTTGGTTTCAGTATGCCGCGTTCGAGCGCTAAGGCATAGACGAACGGCTTCAGAGTGGAGCCGGGAGACCGCTGTCTCTGCGTGTAGTCGAAAGAGCCGGCATGCCTGCCGTAATAGTTGCTCGATCCCACCTGGGCCAAGACTTCGCCCGTCTCGCGCGACACGACCATGGCGGCGACCTGCAAAGCCCCGGCGGATCGCCAGCTATCAAGGAAACGTCGTGAAAGTGCAGTGACATCGCGCTGCAAGGACAGATCGATCGTGGTGTGGATTAGCGGCGTGTTTGCGGCGGCGGGCTTTATCCGGCCGGTTTCGATGAGGTCATGATAACGCAGGATCACATGCAGCGCATCAGGACGGCGCGGCAGATCGGGCATGCGCAATTCGTTCAACTGCCGATGCGCGATCTCCGCCTCGTCAGTTCCGATGATCTTTTGTGTCTGCAACACATCCAGCACCTGATGTCCGCGCTGAACCGCCCGACGCAATCCGTCGGGCCTGAGCGGGTTCATGCGCGTCGGCGATTGCGGGATGGCCGAGAGCAGAGCGATTTCCGCCCAGGACAAGTCCGTGACCGGCTTGCCGAAATAGAACCGCGCCGCATGGGCGATCCCATGGCTGCCATTCCCGTAGGGAGCGAGCCGCAGATACTGAGCTAATACGGCATGGTGGCCATAGCGCAGGGTCAGCGCAATCCCGGCGCCGGCCTCCAGGATCTTGTGGAAGAAGGTGCGTGCTTCCGGCTGCTGCATGCGTGCGACCTGCATGGCAATGGTGGAGGCGCCTGAGCGCCGCCTGATGGCGCTCAGATTTTGCCAGGCTGCTCGACCCACTGCATAGGGATCGACGCCGGCATGGCTGAAAAAACGCTTGTCCTCCAGGGCGAGCGTCGCCTTGACGAAGCGATCCGGCAGATCCTCCAGCGGCCAATAGCCGTAGTCAATGCGGCCGCTGCCGTCGTCGCTGTGCCCCACCTGCGCCAGGAAGGCGCCGTTGCGATCATAGAGGATGGGAGTTGGCGCGGGTGCGAGGAACTGCGCTCTGGGAACGACGAGGCAGATATAGGCAATCGTGCCGGCGGCGACAGCCAGCAAGCAAAGGGCCGTGAATTTCGATCGGCGGGTTCTCAACAAAGCCATTGCCCGACTAGCCGGAGCCTCCGGCTAGAGTTTTCCTCCGTTCCATGCCGCTACTTCGCCACGACGATCTGAGTAGCGGCGCTCGTTCCCTCGACGCCCTTCCGGTAGATCGCCTCTGCGAGCGCCTGAGGCTGCGTATATGTGCCCGGGATGAGCGCGCGCATCCGGTAGGCGAATGTGTAATTGCCTTTCGGAAGCGTGTCATAGGCGCTGAAGATCTGATCATCGCCGTAGGAAACCCAATCCGCCGCCAAGGTCGGTGCCATCGACGGTGTTGCCTCGGCAGGCGCGGTCGCGATGTTTGGATTAAGGGGATCGAGCCCCGCAGCAAGCGGCATGGTGAGGGCCACATGGGTACGATCCTCGGAGACGACCAGATCAACCCGTTCTTCCAGCACGTCGCCGAGCTTGAGTGTGATCGTGCCGTTGGTATCGGGAGTAAGCTTCTCCAAGGGGGCATTGCCGGCGGGGACGCGGTAGAGCGTGCGGGTGAGGGCGAAGCCTTCACTGCGTGCCTGTGCCTTGTAGCCAGGTTCGGCGGGCAGATAGCTGGTCTCGACCAACGCAAGAGCAGGCAGTGTTCCGCCGTTGTAGATGGTAACGCTGCCCGAATCCAGCGAAACCTGCCGTAACACCGGCGTATTGGCGTCGAGCGTAAGGGACTGCGCGTTGCCGTTCTGCGTCATCGTCACCGGCAGTGGTGTGGTTGGCCGCTGCCAAACAGTTGCAAGGGCGCGGATCGCTGCGGCCGTTGCGTTGGTCGAGCCCCAGCCGTCGCCTTCCCCCAATTGTAACAGGGCATTTTTCAGAGCGGGATAACGCGGATCGCCCTCGGAGGTCAAAGCCGCTGCGCGTACCATTTCGGCAAGGCTGCGGGTCTCCGAGGGCAGGATGATGGG
Source organism: Rhizobium sp. BR 314 (assembly GCF_047445805.1). Taxonomy (NCBI): domain Bacteria; kingdom Pseudomonadati; phylum Pseudomonadota; class Alphaproteobacteria; order Hyphomicrobiales; family Rhizobiaceae; genus Rhizobium; species Rhizobium sp. BR 314. Next base: position 23,442 of record NZ_JARWLA010000017.1, read on the forward strand.
ATTGCCGTCATCCTCTGTCTGGCCGTTATAGACCAGCTGACCGTCGCGGGAGAGAATGCGCACGCGTGACCACATCGCATCGGCTAAACCGGCGACCAGGCGCGGATCGGCGTCAGCCACCCCTGCCGCCGCCGCCGTCATTCGAGCGACGCTGACATTCGGCATCTGGGCCGCGGAGCGAGCGAATTCCGCAGCATAGGCCGGGTCGAGTTTGCCGCCATCGGCCAGCGCCGTCAGCGCCTCGACACGTTCGCGGATCTCGCTGCCGGTGAGCAGATGCGGATAGTCCGATCGCAGAGATAGCTTGAGCACGTTGGCAAGACGCTCCGTCAAAGCCTTGTCTGTCGGTTCGCTCGCCTTATCCGCTGCAACCAGGAATGAGTAGGCCCAAGCCGTCAGCGTGACATTGCCTTTGCTGTGAGGCCAGAAGCCAACAAGCCCATCCGCATCCACCGCCTGGGTGATGGCCAGAACGGTGTTGTGAACGTCACTATCGATGCGCTTGTCGAGCCTTGCTGCGGCGAGGATAGGTGTGAAGTTCTTGAAAGCCAGGTCCGACGAGGCCAGCGAGATCCGCTGCTCCGTCGATCCGTATGGCGACGCAACCAGGCTGTTCAACCCCGCGACCAGTTTTACCATCGCCGGATCGGAGGTCAGCGTGACCACACGCTGGAACGATCCTGGGCGAATGGTCTGTTGCGGCGCCGACAGAGTTTTTTCTCCGCCGGCGGGGATCTCGACAATCTCGTAGTGCCTAGTGGGAATGCTGTCGGGCTTCACCGGCAGCGTGATTTCTAAGGCGTCTCGCGAGTGGTCGGCAAGGCGCTCGACACCAAAACGCAGGCGCACATCGTCCTTGCCCGGCTTCTGTTGCGGCACCGAAGCGAGCACGCCGATATGCGCCGGCTTGTTTTGCTCCCAGGTGAAGGAAATATCCTTATCGCCGGCGAGTGTCAGACCGTCGGACGCTATGGTGGCAGCCCCTTGGCCGCCGCCACCCTCGACGATACGGGCAATTACGCCGGCCTCGAATTGATCGCCTTCGCGTAGGAAGCGAGGCAGGGCGGGTTGCGCGACGATTTCCTGCCGGATCAGCATTTCACCGGTGCCGTAGCCGAAACGGTCAGGGCCGCTGACCGCCTTTGCCCGCAGCTTGAACACGGTGAGCGAGTCCGGAAGTTTGACCTTGATCTTGGCCGTACCGTCCGGGCCGATTTTCACGTCGGGAAGATAGATCGGCACGGGCGTGAAGTTCTTGCGAACGGAGATATTGTTGTCGGTGCCCCAGTCCTCGCGCTCGTCGCCTCCGGGCACTTCGTCAAGAGGAATGATGCCGAAGGCCATGTTGCGGGTATCGCGCAACGCCATTGTCGATTTGCGTTTGACGATGAAGTTCGGCAAGGGATCCAGCGGCTGCTCGGTCGCCAGCGACAGGACGGCCTGATCGACCATCCAGAAGGTCGCGTCGCCCGAAATCGGTTGGCCGAGGTCGTCGGCCAGATGCAGCGTCACTTCCACCTCGTCGCCTGGGCGAGCCTTCTTCGGATAGTCCAGCTTGACGGTGACCGTATTCTTGACCGGCTTGACGGTGACCGTCTTCGTCGCCGCGATCGTCACCGGTTTACCCTGGTCGAAAGGCGCGCTCGGCGAAGGGGTACTGTTATCAAGTCGTCCGCGCATAATTAGGAAGTGGACTGGCACTTCCGGCATCTGCTCTTTGCGGACGGGCAGCGCATAGTGGCCGTAACCGTCGGCAATATCGACCCAATTATAGCTGAACTTGCCTTCAGGCTCTTCGACGATCGCCAGAGCGTGCGCCGACTGAAATGGCGACTGGATCAGCAGGTTGGCTGTCTCGCCCGGAATATAGCTATCCTTGTCGGTCGTGACGATTGCTGTACGCGCCGGCGGCTGTGCCCATGTCACCGGCGTGGAGCCGCCGACAAAGAAGTCGACGCTCACTTGCTGTCGACGACCGACGCGGTCGCTGGCTTCGAGCTGGATAATATAGACGCCGGCTTCCTTGGCTTCCAACGCCAGGCTCTGAATATCCTTGGTACTGGTGATCTTGCGTTCCAGCAGAGTCTCGTCGATCTCCTGCGTGACGTATTTCGCCGAGCCCTGGCTGAAATCGCTCGCCTGCAAGGTCGAAGTCCAGTTGCGATGGATGAGACGTGCTGTCATCTCGAGCCCCGCGACCGGATCGCCGTTGCCATCGACAGCCAGAATTTGCGGCTCGATTGCGCCTGGTGCCGGCACGTAGCGCGGAACTTTCAGGCCAAGCACGAACGGCGGAACTGCGTAGACATTTGTGATGCTGCGTACCTGCAGATCGTCGTCGCCCGTGACCGTTGCCTCGATCATGTAGCGGCGGGGCTGCGCCGTGGGTTCGATCGTCGTGTCGAAGCTGATGCGCGAAGCGCCGCCGGCATCCGTGCTTCCGTCCCGCTCGAGCGCGGGCGAGGATTTGAATTCGCTGCCGCCTGAATAGCGGGAGTCCGTCGAGAAAAGGAAGCCGTCGTGCCCGGGAGGCGTCCAGTTGTAGGGATACTGTACGGCTCGCCAATGGATCGGCCGGTTCGCCAGCAAGCCGCCGGCAAAGTAGCGGGCGATCAGATCGACGTTGAAGGAGGCATCGAGGGGTACGGTCTGCGGATTGTTGAGCACGACTTCAAAAGTCGGCAGCCGATAGGCTTCCTTCTTGAAGGAAATACTGCCGCATTGGAGCGTTTGGTCGTTCGTGTCGGCATTGTCTGCCGCTGCGTTATCGTCCGGGGTAGCGGCCTGGGCGCTATCGGGTTGCCCATCCTGTGCCGCGCCGTCATCACCGCCATTGCCGTTCGTCGGCCCTTCGGTGGCATCGTCGCCATCGTCCGACTTTTGTGCCGGTTGATCGTCGCTCGTCGCCTTGGTCGGATCATCCGGTTCGAAATGGACCTGATAGTCGCCCGTTGCCGGCGTCGCAGCGTCGAACTTGTGATAGAAGCTGCCAATTTCATCCAACTTGACGGGTATACGCCATTCCTGCTTGTCAGGGCCGGAGATCACGAGCTGACCGCCCGCTTGTGCGAGGTTCAGATGGCCACCGCGATAGCTGCGGACATAGCCCTTGATATGAACAGGCTCTTCGGGGCGATAAATCGGCCGCTCGGTGAAGACATGGCAAAGCGTGCGGGTCTGCTCCGTGCGATCCTCATTAGGATTGGTGGTCCAGTCCAGCCACGAGGTCGAAGGCTTGGTCCAGTTGTTCTGGGCATATTGCGCCGGAGCGTGATCGGGGTCGATGACCAGCGTATCCAACCCTTTCGTCACGATGACGCGGCGGATTCTTGCCTCGCTGCGCTGCTTGAGATCCCAGGAAAAGAAACCCTTGGCATCCGTCGTCCCGGTCGAGAGCATGACGAACTTGCCGTCCCGCATTCCGTCCAGCCGGATCTGTGCGCCGTCGATCGGGTTGCCTGTTGCGAGCGAAGTGACTGCGAAGCGTACGCGGTCCGGCTCCTCGATTGCGCTGAGGGTGAGGTCGGTCACCTGGACCCGCAGCCAATGGCGGCTCTGGTCGTCCACTGCGCGTAGCCCGATCAGATATGTGCCGGCTTGGTCGGGGCCGAGAATCTTGGCGAAAAGCGGCTTGAGATCGAGGCCAAACTTGCTGTTCACGCCGCCCTTGCGGATCGGCAGATCCACAAGTTGCGACACCGCGGGCGAGCCCAGGTTTTTAATGCGCGCGGCAACAGCGTCGCTCGAAATGTCGTCGATCCCCGCCCATTTCGGCGGTTCCTTGCCCGGCAGCGGCGGCTGGTCGTCATCCTTGGTGGCCAGACCCGCTTGCGGGAAGGGCCAGAAATCGCGAGACAACGGATCTATCGCATGGATCCTGATGTCGGCCCGATCATAGCCGCGACCACGCAAGGGGACGAGCTGTGGACCGAAGCGTTCGACGACGCCCTGCGAGGCGTCCCATGCGAGCGACGCCGGCTCCGGCGAAAACGCGAATTTTCGGCTGAATGCAGCAGCTAGCGGCCGCCCACGGTCGTCCCGCACGGCGCCGGCGGCGACGTTGAGAGTATAGACCTTATCCGTCAGAAAGCGGCCGTGAACATAAAGCCGCCCATTGCTTGCCTGCACCGTCAGGTCGTCGACGGGGGGCGTGACGCGCAGGGCATCGCGGGCGGAAAGTTGATCCCCTGCAACGGGGTTGCCGGAAAAGCGGAAGATCAGGCTGCGGCCTTGGACAGAACGGGCGGTACGCGCCTCCGCATTCCCTTCGTCGCTCGAACCGCTGTCGTCATCTGATGAGCTCGCCGTCGCACCGGACGTGCAGCGCATGATGCCGTCAATCGTTGCGGTGTCGAAGCCGCGCCCGCAGTCGGAATCCGTCATCGTGAAGGGAATAGTCGTGCGCACCCGCAGCTCGAAGGTCTGGTCGGCAAAATCCGGAGTGTCGGCCAATTTCAGCCGCACGAGGACAACACGGCCATCCGGTACGGCGCTGCGAAGCTTCACGACATAGGATTGCTGATCGCTGCGCGCCGTGCGTTCGAGCGGTTGGATGTCTAAATCTTGCGCACCCAAAGTCAAACCGCCTTCGTCGCCAATTCCAGGTGACGGCCGCACTTCGATCGACAGCAGGCGCTTCAGCGCCGCAACATCGACCGGTTCGGCAAATGTCAATGTGACCTGGTCAAGGTCGTTGACCGGATCTGCATCGGCCGCAGGAACGGTGGAGACGGGCAGAGGCAGCAGGGGTATCAGTTCAGCCTCGCTGCCGGCTTCACCGCTATGACCGACCATCTTCACCCTGACACGATCGAGCGGTTTCCATTTGTCGGCTGGGCGGAATTGCAGGGCGCGGGGGCCAAGCCACTGCCAGGCGCCGGCAGCTTGCGGTTCCATCGTAACGAGGCGATCGGGAGCGTCCTCCGGGCCGCCCGCCTTCGGTCCCGTGTCGGTGGGAAAGAAAATCGTCACGGGGTCATAGGCCCTCAGAAATCTCTCGGGCACAATCTTGACGCCATCTGCTCGTTGCAAAACATCGAGGCTCAGCGGTGCGGCCGGTTGCTGCGCCCAGGCGGGCGCTATCAGCGCACAAGAAGCCAGGGACAGGGCGATGAGAAATGCAATCTTTTTCATTGGCTTCACTTCGATCCCGAGGGCTTCAAACCGGCATTTTGCAGATAGTTGTTCACGACTTCAGGCGGCGGTCCCGCCGGTGGCGGCGACAGCCCGACGACAGCCGGCCTGACGACGAGCGTCGGTGCATCCGCCGGGGCTCGCGCTTCGAGCAGGTAAGTGCCCGGCCCAAGTTCTTTCAATTGGTTGATACCGTCACCAAGTACCTGACCCTTGGCATCGAGCAGACGACCGACAGCCAGATCGGGATCGGAGCGTAGGCCGATACCGATATTCCCCCTGCTCTTTACCTCAAATCCGAAGAGGGCGGTTGCGCCGGGCGCGAGCACAATCGCGGTGCCAACGCCCTCGCTCACGGGAATGACTGGCGTCGCCACGATATCCGCCGTGCCTGATAGGGGACCGTCGTGGGTGGAGTAGAGAGTAAGGACAGCCTCGCCGGGCGCGACATAGCGATGAAAAGCAGCGCCCATGGGGAATAACTGCAGATCGTGGCGTCCATTCTGCGCGAGGTCGACGATCACCGGCGCGTCGGTGCTGAGGTCGAGAACCATCGGTTGAGCGGGGGCAAGACGGAACGCCATTGCCTGACCCTCAAGCGCTGCGCTTTGAGGAAGGTCGATCGATTTCGGCTCGGGCTTGGGCCAGGGTGACTTGCCATTGCGTTCCAGCCACAATGCCACCAGCCCGGCTCCATGATCGAGGATCAGCTGGCCGGCGCCCGATAGGGTGATGTTTTGTCCGCGCAGGACCTTGCCGTCGCTTGCGACGAAGGTCGCCGTGCCGCCGGAAACATTTACGATATCCCCTTTCATCGCATCCACGGCGATGGCCTCCGACCCCGCTGTGCCAAAGAAGCGGCGCAGGATCTGATCGGCGCCAAGCGCTGCCGTTTGCCCGGGTGATAGGCTGATGCGGGCGGATGCCGGCGCATTGCTCAGATTGACCAGCCGGATTTCATTGGCTGATGTCGTGACGGTGCGGGACAGCGGCGAGGAGCCTGACCAGACATTCAAAGGTTCGGGATCGGATGGACCTGAGACCACGGCTATGCCAGGCGCCAGGTCGAGCGTCAGCCGCTTCGCTCCCGCCGGCAAATTGAGCGGCAGTGCGCTGAGGGCCGGTATGGGGGCGGCATAGCTGCTACTCAGTGTCACCGCCTCGATTTCAACCACATCGGTCGAGCTTAACCGCACTTGCAGGCTTTCATCGCCTCCTGCGTTCCATAGATGCATATCCTGCTCACCGGCCAGCGCGACGGCACTGTTGGCACCGACACCCATGCCGTGTCCGGCGTTGAGACCGGGTTGTCCAAACGCGGACTGTGCGAACCACAGGCGGACCTTGCCTTGTGGGACGGCGGCCGCCGGAAGATTGGCTTGATCACCTGCGGGCAGCGTCAGCGCAACCTCGCCATCGAGCTTCGCGGGGGTCGCCCGTGCCGAACCGTCCTTGCGGGAGACCAGCCATAAATGCTCCGACTGGGGTGCGAACAGCCCCGATGCGACAGAGCCAAGCGGGCGATCGGTGCTTGCGCCGGCAAGCAGATCCCCGGCGGCATCCAACTGCACCAGCCCTGCTGCGGGCACACGCACAAGCGCGATATTCACCGCAACATCGAGGCCTTCGATAGTTGCGGGTTCCAGCGCAACGTCGCCAAGCGCACCCAATTGGCGAGAGACGCTCTTGGCACCAATCTTGATCGGGGCCGAGCCGCCATCGAGTGTCCACACAGACGCACGCATCTTGGTTCCATTGCCGGAGCTGGGCCAGGCGATGAAAGGCGTGTGGCCACGGGCGAAGGCCTGCGGCTTCCAGCTTCCGTCAGCTGCCAACGTGTCGACAGATAGGACCAGTTCGCTGGTGGACTGTGCCGCTACGAGCGAGAGCCGATCCTTCTCACCTGCCGGCAACGGAAAGGTGAAAACGGAGTTGCCGGTGACTTCGACGCTGCCGCTCGCAGCGAGTTCCGGCTGCGGCAATTCCTGCGGTAGGGCAAACTGAACCTCTGTGCTTGACGCGTTTGTCTGATCGTCGCCATCGGTCTGCTGATCGCCATCGCTGGATGCCGAGGTCTGATCGTCCGAGTTGCCGCCAGATTGGCTGTTGGTGGCGATCGCCTTTTCGAGGGCAAGCGTATAAGATCCGGCGGGCAGGCGACGAGAAAGAGCTATATTCCAGTCGTCGCTGCGGCCGGAGAGCCGTTCGATCACGGTTCCGTCCGATCCCTTCAAGACGGCTTTCAGCTCGTTGCGGCCGAAGGTGCCGAGGCTGACGACACGGTTCTTCTCGACATTGAAGGACAGCAGGCTTGGCAGGTCGACGAAACGCGTCTCGCCGGGCTGCAGATCCTTCGCGTTCAGGGTTATCTCGTAGTCCAGCCGGTCGTCATGGGCGAGGCTGCTAAGGTCGATGCGATAGTGCCCCGCTTTCAACTTGCCGCTGAATTTCGGACTGGCGGCAAATCTCGCAATTTGCTCCTGGTCCCCACGGATCAGTGTGCCGATCATTCCCTCGGTCAGGTCGATGCTGACGTCGGCACTTGCGGCGAGCTCAAATGTCCAGCTGTCCGGAATGCGGGCGTCGCCACCTCCCTGCGGCTCGCGCCACTGGAACTTCTGGGCTTGATTGAAGGCCAGCGGATGCGGTCCGTGACCTTGCGGCTGCGGCGGATCGATGATGGTCGCCAGCCGGGCGACAAACCGGGTATCGACCTCGCGCGGCTGGATCACAAGGCGATAATGTCCTGGCGCGAAATCCTGACTAATCGTCGAGAGAGGGCCGGGAGCCGTCAGTGGCCAGCCATCGGCATCCTCCAGGCGGGCGGAAAGATCGCCCCCGAGCGCATAGAGATCAAACTGATATGAGCCTGCTTTTGCGATCTCTATCGGTACGATGCCGCCGCTGGAGCTGGACAGAACACCGCGACTGCTGCTGTCGGGAACCAACGTCGCAGCCTGCGCAAGCGAGGCTCGTGTCGCGCCGAGACCAAGGTGGCCCGAGGAATTTTGCGCGGAGACATCGACTTGATAACTTCCGGCCCGCAAGTAGGTCAGCAGCAGTGCGTTGTGCCCGTCGCCATTGTCCGATGCGCCGCCGAGCGAGGGCACGGTCGACGTACCCAGCCCCAGCGATGTCTGCAATCGCCCGAATGTTTCGATGCGATAGAGGCCGCCTTCGTCTACGTTGAGCTGATAGGATTTATGAGCATTTTCGGAGAGGTCGAGAAATTGCTTCTGACCCGCGTTCAAGACGGATGGAGCGGCTGACCGCGCTGTCTTGCCGGGAGCCACGTCGTCCGGTTGCCAGCGCACGCCTATCGCGCGGGCCGCAGAAACAGCAGGGAAGCGCAGAGTAAGCACCCGCCCCGTCGCATCGGCATGTTCGTTGCCGACTGCAAAGGCGACGGGTGCGTTGTGCATGTCGAAAGCGGAGATGGTGCCGCCAGCCGGCGCACGGACATCGATGCGCATATCCGTGGGTGAAGCTGGTCGTTGAAGAGCGACTGCGCCATTGTCGGATTGGTCTGTACCCTGCGCCGAGGCACCGGCCGATTGCCAAAGGGCAAGCGGTCTGGCCTCAAGATCGGCCGGCAGGGCGACGGCGCGCGGACCGGTCAGGAGATTGGGAGCGGCATTGGTAACAAGCTCGAGGCTTGTTGCCGACCGGGCTTCCTGGATGCCAAAGGAAATCGTCGTGCGCGCCGGGGAGGCGGGCTGGACGGGTACTGTGAGGCCCGGCGTCCCGAGCGTGAGATCGACGATGCCACTCGCATTCTCGTTCGGCAAAAGACGCAGCAGATAATAGCCTGCGTTCAGATCATAACGGTCCGGGTTCTTTCCGTCGGCGCGGGGAGCATTACCGAGAAGAATCGGGCTGATGTCGGCGTGCAAGGCGACGCCCGACGTACGGATGCCGATCTGGCTTGCCTGCGTCATCTCGAAGAGAAGCGAGGTCGGTCCGCGCAAATTGAACCGCTGCCGCCAGGCTTGGCCGGGGCCGAGATGGGGCATGTCGGTGGTGACAACACTTGCCTTGCCGTTGCTGTCGTTGCGGATCAACAGAGATGTGGCTGGAATTTCGTCTCCGCCTTCTCCCGCAACATCCAGGCTGATGAGATTGGGCACAGAGCCATCGAATTGAGCCTGATTGCCAAAGCGCAGCCCGCGGATTTTGAAATTCTGCCCCTCGTAGCCCGATATTTCGACGATGCCCGGCTGGTTGTCCGTGGGCAGCGCCAGTGTGGCCGATGGCTCGCGGCTGGACTTGCCGATGACGGCACTTCGAAATGCGTAGGTATTGCTGGACATCCTGCCTGCGCGAAGCACGGCCGGCGCCGATTGCGGCAGATCCAGGCGGAATCGGTCGAAATCTGCGGGTGCCTCGAAGCGTACCGACCCAAAAGGTCCGATGACGCCTTCGGCGATTCCGGCGGCAAGCGACGTCGGGATGCCGGTGCGGATGTGGAATGGCTGTGCCGTGTCCGAATTTGCCCAGGCCAGCTTTTCGCCGCCATAGGCGGTGACGAGATAGCGTCCCGGCTCGGCCGTGCCGGTCAATGTGGCTCGCGTCATCGAGAGGCCAGGCTTCAATTCAAAGACCGAAATCGTCGGCGAAAGCGGAACGATGTTGGCGCCCTGGCGCCAAAGCCTCAGATCGTGAAGGGACCGCCCGACGGCGTCGACGTCGACACGCCCGGATTCGGGAACGTCGATCCAGAACGATCTTTGCTGAAGATCGCCCAAATCGGCACTTTCAGAGGCCCCTTTGATCAGGAGAGCGTCCGGCTTTTCAAGCTCCTGATAGGCCTCGGCGGTGAGCTCAACCTTGCCGGATGCGCCCTTGGCTCCGAAAACGCGGATCTTGTACATCCCCTTGTCGAGCAACGCATCGATCCGCCCGTCGCTGACGCCGGGTGCGCCCATCCGCTCCCGCGGCCCGGTCATCATGTCGACGAGCTGGAGCGCAACGCCCGAGCTGCTATGGGCGCGGATGGTGACGCGCCCCGGCGCATCGACCGTCATCAGGGTGCTGCCGTCTTGGTCGGCCGGGAGATTGCTCGACACCAGATGCGGTTGCGATATGGGTTCCGGAAGGGCGCGAGCAGGAGGGATTTGCGGAGCCGATGCGGGCGGCGCTGCCACCCGATACTGTCCTCCGGGGACCTGCGTCTCTTTCAGCGTTGACCTTGCAGGTTCGACAGACAGGTTGGAATCCAGCGTGTTGCCGCCAGCCACGGAGTGCAGCGTATTCAATTCGACAATCCGTGCCTGATAGATCGTCAGCAAGCACTTGGTCAGATGAGCCGGATCGGAATCCGTGCAGGATTTATCTCGATCCGACAGCCACCGGCGTTGTTGCTGCTTCAATTCGGCAAGCTTTACCGGATCGCCGCCGAGATCGCTCGTCGCCTGCCGATAGGCTGCGGCCAGGCTGGTATCCTTAACAATCAAGGGTGGCGAGGCGCAAATCGCTTTTTCGATTGCAGTCTGGGCCTTGCCGCAATCAAAGGATTGCGCCTGGCAAACTGTAGAGAAAAGTCCACAACCGAGGGCAACAAGCATGCGCAGGCTGGAGGCGGTGGCCATGGATAACTCGTCCTTGAAGATGCCGGCTGCTAGTCAATATGGGCTATCTTCTGTCAAGACAAGGGTGCTGCTGCGCTGCTTGAGGTCTCCAATGCGAGAAGAGTATCTTAGATGTGGATCAATGTTACTGAATAGAAATTCAAGGTCTTCGACGTCCATGCCGGCGAGGCCATATCAACTATCGGTCGCATAATCGCACCGGTGGGCCGTGCAGCAGTGGCGATGCCCGCGCATCGCCCATCTGCGACGGAACGGAAATGCGAGTTACCACCCATAGCTGAAAGTGGCGCCGCTCCCGCCATTACCGTCCTGCACCACATCGGTGCTGGTATTTCTGCCAAACTGGAAGATGCCATAGGCATTGTCGTTGCCATTCTGCCGCAGGCTGGCGGAGTGTCCGTTACCTCTCTGCTCGACAATGCCGACGTTGCCACGGCCATACTGAGCGATGCCGGCCAGGTTTCCGTGACCCAGCTGGCGGATATCGGCATCGCGAAACCCGCGATACAGCGAATAGACACGAAGGCCGGTCGAGAAGATATCGGCATCCTCGGCGTTGTCAGGAGCGATATTCACCGAGATCCGGCCTCCGGCATAAGCCGGCGTGGATAAGGTTGCCTGCCCGATGCAGCCGGCAAGAAGCGTAGCGGTAAGGATCTTCAACATAGTGCGGGTCATCCTGGTCTCCATTGCCCGGCTCCATCAGCCGATAACCAACTCTCGCATTCTGCAGCTGAACCCAAATGGAATTGCCTGTTCAGTTATCGTTCAATTCCGCACTGGGAGTCTGACATCACAAAGGGCGCCGGCTTCCCGGCGCCCTTTGTGATGAACTGGATCGAGGTAGATCTGGTCAGATCGAGCCACCGATCCGCTGGGTGCAACGGACGCTGCTGTTACCGGCGGTGACGTCAAGCGTCGCACGGTAGCCGGCGCCATCGGAACCCAGCGAGACGGAACCGAGGGGGGCAGCATGACCCGGAGAGGCGTCGAAGGCGCCGCTCTGATCAATGTTGGAGCCGCCCGAGCCTCCGGTACTTTCAACATGGAAGCGATAGGTGCCGCTGACGGGCCTATCCGTTCGGACAAGGGGCTGAAGAGCCACCATGCCGGCTTGTGGCGTGACGCGGATCTCGCAGCGCAGAGGGCCATCGGTTTGCCCGGAGGTTACCATCGCCGCCAGTGCGCCGACTGGAAGCAGGATCAGGGCGAGCGCCGTGACAAGACGGCGCGGGTGATTGACGATATGTGGCATGGTTCGTCTCCTTGACGTTCCGTCACCGCGGCCATGGGGTGTTTCCCGGGCCGCGTGGCCGTTGCTACCGGTTACGGGCAAGCCTGGACGAAGGCGGCGACATTGCCGCTGCCGCCCTGGTTGACATTGGCGCTGCAGCCGTTCCCGACCTGAACGCCGGCTGCAATATTACCGTTGCCGTCCTGGGTGAGGATGGTCGTGTGGTTGGAACCGAACTGGCCGATACCGGCGACGTTGTGATCGCCATTTTGATAGGTGGCGCCGTAGTTGCCATTGCCCTCCTGGCCGACGGCAGAGAGATTGTGACGGCCATATTGCTGGCCGACCATTCTGTTGTAGCCGCCGTTCTGATAGGTTCTGATCCGGTTCCTGTAGCCCTGCTGGGCGCCGCCGGCCGAGTTCGACCAACCATATTGTTCGATGCGCACATCATTGGCCATGGCAGGGGCGGCGGCGGTCATGCCGACGAGAGCGACGAGTGCGGTTGCGATGAGAGAATTGCGGATCATGACTGCGTCTCCTTTGGCGGACGGGACCGCGTTTGAACGATCTCTTTTTAGATGCGGCAGTTGGAATGGATGCTGAAGGGACCATTCAGTTGGCGTTCATTCGCAAGTGTGGCCGCGGAGGTAGGTTCGTTCCCGAGACGCCGCCGCGTGCCTAAAGGGAAAAACGCTCTCGATAGGCCTGTGGACTGACGCCGAATTGTCGTTGGAACGCGCGCCGCATTGTCTCCTCCGCGCCGAAGCCGCAGCGAAGCGCAACGCGGCTCACATGCGTTCCCTGTTCCAGCTGCCGCCGGGCGCTTTCCAGCCGCATTTCCTCGACGGCGCGCGCAGGAGTGCGTCCGGTCATCCGATGATAATGGCGTGAAAAGCTGCGCACGCTCATGCCGGCTCGTTCGGCGAGATCGGAGAGGGAGAGCGGCCGTTCCAGGTTTTCAACGATCCAGGCATGCAGATCGTCGAATCGGCCACCGCCCTTGTCTTGAAGCAGTAGCGCGGCGCTGAACTGCGACTGCCCGCCGGGCCGCTTCATAAAGACGACCAGCTGACGCGCTACGGTCAATGCAGGCTCGCGGCCGAGATCGGCTTCCACCAGCGCCAGTGCAAGATCGATACCTGCCGTGACGCCGGCCGAGGTCCAGATATTGTCGTCGCGGATGAAGATCGGATCTGCTTCCAATCTGACTTTCGGAAAGCGGTACCTGAACTCTTCGCAGCGCTGCCAATGCGTGACGGCCCGCCGCCCATCGAGCAGGCCAGCGGTTGCAAGCAGGAATGCGCCGCTGCAGACGGAGGCGGTCCGTCGCGCCGCCTGCGTCCGTCTCCTGATCCATTCGATTAAGTGACCGTCCTCGCAGGCTGCATAAACGCCCCAGCCGCCGGGAACGACCAGCGTGTCCAGCGGCGCATCTGCTGATGGTAGTGGCAGCGCGCCGATTGAAAGGCCGGAAGAGGTCTTCACCTGATCGGCGATGCCGACCACGACGGGATCATAGGGCATCGGACGTCCCGCCATTCTCGCCATGTCGTTCGCCGAGGCGAAAACCTGCAAGGGGCCAGCGACATCGAGAAGCTGGCTATCGGAAAAGGTGAGGATTTCGATGCGTCGTGACATTTTGGCGTAAATCGAGGGGTAAATGGCAATCACGCCAAATCTTGACCTGCTAGGCTCTGGAAAGTCAATCTGGAGATTTCAAATGACCTTGCACATCGGCCTTCTTGCCTTTCCAGGCGTTCAGCAGCTCGACCTTACAGCACCCTATGAAGTATTCGCCTCCGCGCAGGGCACAAAGGTTCATCTCGTTTGGAAGGCAGTGGAGCCGCTCATTTCGGCAACCGGCCTTGGACTCAAGTCGACCGTGAGCTTTGCCGATTGCCCGAAATTGGACGTTCTGTGCGTGCCTGGAGGCAGCGGCATCAATGCGTTGCTGCGCGACAAAGTCGTATTGGACTTTATCCGTCAGCAAGCACGAACGGCGCGTTTCATCACCTCCGTCTGCACGGGGTCGCTGGTCCTTGGCGCCGCCGGATTGCTGAAAGGCAAGAGAGCCGCGACGCATTGGAATGCCATAGATTTTCTGCCCCGCTTTGGCGCGACCGCAGTCGATGAGCGGGTCGTGCGCGATGGCAACCTGATTACCGCCGGCGGTGTTACCTCGGGCATCGATTTCGCCCTGACCGTCATCGCGGAACTGTTCGGCGAGAACGAGGCCCGCACCGTACAGCTATCGCTCGAATATGCTCCCGCACCTCCATTCGAGGCCGGCCTGCCGAAGCAGGTAACGCCGGATATCGTCGCCTTGGCACAACAGCGCATGGCTGCTTCGAGAGCTCAGAGAGAGCGGATTCTCGCCGATCTTTGAATGGACTATCGGAGCAAAAACAGATCGTCTGCCGCCCTGGCCACAACCAAAGGGCGGCGGCATGTTGAAATCGAGTTGCGAGGGCAATAGGCTAGGTAAATATGCGGGTCTGGATTTCGTGTTGCGGGAACGTCTAGTCTCATCTGAGTGAAAGCCATGGGGGTACCGGAATGAATTCGAAGCGTCGCGGCGTTCTTGCGTTCCTGGCCGGACTTATCCTGGGGCAACCGTCCCCCAGTAATGCATCGAGCAAATCCTCGGTCTTTGCCGCGGCCCGCTCCAGTTACAAACCGCGTCACGTCCTTTGTTTTCTTGGCGGGGAAAACGGCCTTGAGGCGCTCAAGCAGAGTGCTCGCGCCGGTATCGACGCGCTCGGCGCCGGCTTTTCCGTCGATGAGGACTATTCGCGGGACAAACCTGACGATCGTATGGTTCGGTCCTTCAATATTTGTTGGGATCGTGTCGATCCCGAAGCCTATCAGAAGACTGACGAGGATGCGGTCGCCACGCACGGATCGGTGCTGTACGTCCTTGGCCCGTCGATGACAGCAGAGACGGCGGTGGCAACATCGGCAAAAGCCCTGCTGCTCGTACAACACATGCTCGACCATGGTGCTGTCGCTGCAAAGGGAGAAAGCGCGGGCGTCGCCCATGGCGTGCAGCGATGGAGGGAGCTTTCCGAACAAATGCGAAAGGCTGCGGCCTCCGATGATCTGCCGGCCGTTGCGCGGGCTTGTCGCCTGGCCCTTGCGCGCCGGCCCATCGGCGACGATGCCGATGGAATGGCGAGCGTCGGATTTCATCTGGTCGGCTTGCCCGATGTTCTGATTACCGTCGGTCGAAAGGACGACCAGCCGCGGACCACCAATACCGAACAGCTCAAAATTGCCGCTCTGATCGACGAGATCGCCGATGAGATGGTGAAGGACGGCGTCGAGGTCGTGTTGAGGCGTCGTCACATCGAACTGTCTGACGACACGCGATACGAGGAGAACGAATATAAATTCAATCCCTTCGGCGTTGCCACGGTGGCTGAGCCATGGAGCGCCGAATGAAGATCTTGGACTTCAGAAATACGTTATCCTCCCTCTGCGTCCTTGCGACATTGTCGAGCTCCGCCTGGGCCGGCGATAGCGTGACGGTTCCGGGTTATGCACCGGTAACTGGGGTCGAGCGCAGCTACCGTGTTCAAAAGGCGACCGAAAGCGACATGTCGCTCTGGTTCGACGCGTCCGGCGCTGCCTCCGTGATCACGCGCGGCGAGTTTCGCCAACGCATGACTGTGGTGTCGCGGGATGATAAGGGCATGCGGGTTCGCTGGTCTCTGAGCGCCGACCTGCCGGATGGTATCGCGGGCGCTGTTGACACCTATCAGATGAACCCGCTTTATCGCAATTCTCTCACCGCATACGGCGTCGGCGCGCTCGAAATGGAAACGGATCTGAACGGCTTTCCAAACAGTTTGTTCGGTGTTGATCAGATATTGGCGAATATGCGTAGGATGGCGACAAATGGACCGGATGGAGCCCTCGCTCCGCCGCAGAGCGGCGTCTATGACATCATTGATCGCATCCAGGAAAACCCTCTTCAAATTGTCACTGTCCTGACGCCGGAAGCGCAGCTGCTTGCCACAGGGCAAGCCTATCAGGATGAGGCCATGGAGGTCGGTAAGGCTCTCACGGCGTCTCGAAACGAGGACTATGGCGGCGTCAGCGTCCCCGTCGCATCGAACTGGCTCCTGCAATCCACTGATGTCCCCAAGCATACCGCGACCCTGTCTGTAGTGGATGAGTATGATCCCGACGCATTCCGCCAGTCTCAACAGGGCGCGATCGACAAGTTTTTGGGCGCCTTCGGCGAGCGATTGAAGAGCCTTACGGCCGATCAGTTGACCTCCGTCAAACGCGCGAGCAAGACGCGACGCGCGGAGTTTGTGGTGTCTCTGAGCGATGGATCCGTCATCGAAGCATTGGAAACCGTAACGGTTATTTCGGCAGGTTCGACATTCCACACCTATACCCATATCAGGCGCGAAGACGCGCCGGCTGTGCTGCAAGTTCCGGCCATCCTGACGGCCGCGGACTTGCGTGTGCCGAAGCTGAAAATCGAGCCGCTTTCGCCGGCCGGTGCCGCGCCGGGCATTCCCGGCCTGCCGTCGATATCGCAGGCCTCGACGACCATATCGCAGGAGCCGTCGACCGTAACGAGCAATGATGCGGAAAAGTCGATCGCGCCAGTCTGGCTTGAGGTGAAGAGCGCGCAGGTCCTCAAAGCCTCCAACGGCTATGGATATGAACTGGAGGTCGTGCTTACGCCGGATAGTGGCGAGGCGTTTCAGAAATTCACCCAGGCGGCGATTGGCCGGCAAACGCAAGTGCTGATTGATGACAAGGTCGTCATCGAGCCTTGGATAAGGGAGCCGATCATGGGCAGCCGTCTCACGCTAACCGGATCCGACATGACGGCGCTGAGAGCCATGGCTGAAAAACTGTCCATCTCGGGAGCTAAAATTCTCGTGCGAACGCGATCGTGACGAGACGTTTGCGGTAGCATTCGGCCTTGAACGCCCCGAACATCGATGATAGGCCGAGCTTCTCTATCGGAGTGCCCTGCCAGTGATCCTCTAAGCTCAGATCAACACAAACATCTCAGAGTTGCAGCCCTTGCGCTCAACGACGCGTGTGTTCGTGGATCCGAAAACTCAGTTTCACTTTTCAAGCAGATATATGCCGGGCATGGCGCTTTCGTCTGCTACGGCTTGGCAACGATATAGAGGTTCTCATGCTATCATCAAATTCAGCGTCCTTGGATGTTTATGGCCATAATCAATCGGCGTGGGACAGGCTCGCCATCAGCGATTGTGAATGGTCCCGCCCGGTTGCGCCGGAAATCACGGCTGCCGCCAAGCGCGGCAAATGGTCGGTTCGGTTGACCCCCGGTGAATTACCGAGCCACTGGCTGGGAGACGTCAAAGGGTGTCGCATCTTGTGCCTGGCGTCCGCCGGCGGTCAGCAAGCACCTGTGCTCGCAGCGGCGGGGGGCGAGGTGACCGTTTTCGATGCTTCCGAAAAGCAGCTTGAGCTGGATCGAAAAATTGCAGCGCGCGATGGATTGGAACTCAAGGCAATTCAGGGAGATATGCGTGATCTCTCCTGCTTTGCCGATGAGACATTCGATATCGTCTTCAATCCGATTTCCAATCTCTATGTTCCCGGTATCAGGCCTGTTTGGCGCGAATGCCATCGCGTGCTGAAGCCACAAGGACGTTTGCTGGCCAGCTTCTATAATCCCGTCGTTTTCATGGGAGATCGCGATCCAGCGCTGATGAAGGAGGGGCTTATCCGGCCAGTCTTCATGATACCTTATGCCGATGCGAGGGATCTTGATGCAACGGCACTGGAGGCAAAGCTGGCGCGGGGCGAAACCCTGGTGTCGGGGCATAGTTTGTCCGATCAGATTGCAGGCCAGATCGAGGCGGGCTTCCATATCGCCGGCTTTCTGGAGGACCGGCAACCCGCGCCCCGCTTCCTCGTAGATAAGTTCCTTCCGACCTTCATCGCGACTTTGGCATTGAAGGTGGCCTAGGCAGCGAACCACCCAGCCTGTCGGGGAAGAATGGCGTCTTGTGCAACATTGCGTCGCCAAGCCACCATTCTTTCATTGAGGCGATGCTGTGGTGACCGCTATTGGCGCTGGCGGGCCGCCCAACATGCAATGAGTCCTGTCGCAGCTTCCTCATGTCGAAAGCTTCGGCTCTTGCCATGATATCAAGTGGCGCGAAGCCTCCTCACAAATCTCAATGAAGGTGACCGGCACCGTAAGACCCAAGGGTCACCGTCCACCGACGATTCTCGGCATGGTGGCCTCCTGCGGAGGTTCTCCTGCAACCATGACACGGTTACGGCCCGCCTCTTTGGCAGCGTAAAGAGCAGAATCCGCGCGGCCGATCTGATCGGCGATTGCGGCATCTCCGCTCTCCGCAGCCGCGACGCCGAAACTGGCGGTAATTTTATGGTTGGGTCCGATTTCGCCACGTTCGACGCCGGCAAATGCGAGCCTGATGGCGTTGGCAAGGTCGCCGGCCTGGGCAAGGCTTGCAGCGGGAAGAAAGATGACGAACTCCTCGCCACCGAAGCGCGCCGCAAGGGCGTCGGCGGGCAAACGTTCGCGCAGCAACCCTGCAAGGGCGAGGATCACGCGATCTCCCATTGCGTGACCGAACTTGTCGTTCACCCGCTTGAAGTGATCGATATCGCAGATGATGATTGCACCGGTTTTCCCGCGATGCCGCAGCTCGGCGGCAGCTCTGTCGAAGCCGCGCCGATTAAGCAGGCCGCTGAGATGGTCCCGATCCGCCGCGTCCCGATAGATCGCGATCGTATCGAGGGCGACGGCGGCGAGGGCCGTTAGGGCCATCAGCAGGCCAAGGATCGATGCGCCGACCTGCATATAGAAATCGTAGCTGGACGAGGTGAAGCCCTCGATCCCTGTTGGCGAAGGCAGCAGAACGATCAGGATGGTGTCGCGGACGATCGTGTCAAGCACAACGGCGGAGGCGACGGCGAGAAGCAGCCGGTCACTTGCGTGCTGCGACCGACCGAAGCAGATCACGACCGGCAGACCCAAAAGGACGACACAGGCGAGATCGTTGACGAGAAGTTCGGCCGGTAGACTGTGTGCGACAATGACGGAGTAGAGATTGGAAGCAAAGGCGGCAATTGCGAGCGCGATTCGCGGTGCGATAAGGGAAGGTCTGCGGAAACGAGCGAGGAGCGCGCCTCCGAAAAAATAGAATGTTGCGATGAAAAGAGCGTCCGCCGTCAGGGTCTGAGCTTGCACCGGCAGCCACGAGAGAACCAGCGGCACGGAAAATGCCGCCGCCGCCGAAAGATAGCCTGTGCCCCAGATCCTTGCCTGGCGCGAACCCCAATGGCCGACGATGAGGAAAGTACACCCGAACGTCAGCATGATAACCGGAAGCAGGAAAGCGAAATTATCGGTTGGCACCATGAAGATCCCTTGAATCCATTCGACCTGCCGCGAGCAGAATAGCGGAATTCGAGGGGCGCTTATATGCGAAACAATGCGGGCTAGATATCATAGATCGGCATAATGGGCGTTGCCGGGCTGCCAGCATGCAAGACGCTGGTTTGTACGGTTGAGACTGCCTAAACCGGGCCTACCTCGACGCGTGCGCTCGTTTTCTATCGGGCGGGCAGATTGGCAAATCCTGTCGCCGGCAAATTCGGGGAAGGTCCGAACTCTCTATGCCAGATTCTTGAGATACAGCGAAAGCAGCTGGGTCTGCGACGAAATGCCGAGCTTGCGATAGACGTTGCGTCTGTGGACTTTCACCGTGCCGGTGGAGATGTTGAGTTTGAGGCCGATCGATTCCGACGAGTGTCCTTGCAGGACGAGCTCGACGATGGCAGTCTCGCGGCTTGTCAGATTGAGATCCCGCCAGACCGCTTCGGCCGGCGCGAGGGCTTCGCTCTGACCCTGCCGGCGACGGCTCCTGCCGCCGGCTGTCAACTGCGCATCGAAGCGTGGAGCAAGGCTGGCCCAATAATGTCTTACCATGTTAGCGACGAGCGGCTCGACCTTCTTGAGTGTCAGGAATTCCGCAGGCGGAAAAACGCCTGTTTGCTCGCGCCGCATCAGTGACAGGACGACGGTGATGTCCTCGTCAACATTGACGAAAAAGCCGATTTCCTCGGCAAGCCCCGTTTGCACATAATAGGTCCGGTAGTACTCGCTGGAAAAGAAGCGATCCGGTGCCAGCTCCCGCATTCTGAGCACGCCCTCGCGGCGGCTACGTGCCGTGTGGTAGAAGGGATCCAGCAGGTAAGGCCCGGCCTGATAGAGCGTCACGAAAACGACGTGCTCCTCGGGATCGAACGTGCTGTAGAGATCGATCGGCCGCTCCTTGCCGCGATAGGCGAAAACGACCACGTAGTCGAACCGCACCAGCGCCGCCATCGTCCGGCGAAAGGTCTCGCCGAACTCGGCATCCGTCATGGACGATCTGCCGATCATGGCATTGAAGGCCGCGAAAAGTCCTTCAAGGTCGGTGCTCATGTGACGGATCCCCTCTGCCGCCCTGCGCTAACAAGCGCAGCCCTCATATACACCTCCCATGAAGCAATCTGCACGAAAATACCTCTCTCGGGGTATATACCTCGCCGGAAGCCCAGGCTTACTCTTTCTTTAACGACGGTGGCAATAAGGCAGATGAAGACTGCCGACCAACCGCGGGGAACAGACGTGGCATCCGCTTCAACGAACGACATCGAATTCCGTTCGGTTACGAAAGCCTATGGCGCCGTGACCGCCGTAACGGACATCAATCTCAATGTGCCCAAGGGCGCATTTCTGGCGCTTCTCGGGCCTTCCGGTTGCGGCAAGACGACGTGTCTGCGCATGATCGGCGGCTTCGAGCAGCCGAGCGAGGGCACGGTGCTGATCGACGGGCGCGAGATGAACGGCGTTCCCGCCTATCGACGGCCCGTGAACATGGTGTTCCAGCACTATGCGCTGTTTCCACATTTCAACGTCGCGCAAAACGTTGCCTATGGGCTGAAGCAGATGCGTCCGAAAGTCGGCGCGGCTGAGATCGACCGGCGCGTCGCCGAAGCGCTTGAGATGGTCCGCCTCGGCGGCTTCGCCAAGCGCCGCATCCACGAAATGTCGGGCGGGCAGCAGCAGCGCGTTGCGCTTGCTCGCGCCATCGTCAATCGCCCCTCCGTGCTCCTGCTCGACGAGCCGCTTGCCGCGCTCGACAAGAAATTGCGCTCGGCCATGCAGATCGAACTTCAGACGCTGCAGCGCGAACTCGGCATCACCTTCGTTCTGGTCACCCATGACCAGGAAGAAGCACTGTCGATGGCCGATATCGTCTGCGTGATGAGCGCCGGCCGCATCCGCCAGCTCGGCACGCCGCAGGAGGTCTATGACCGCCCGGCCGATCTCTTTGTCGCAGATTTCGTCGGCAAGACGAACCGCATCGAGGCCACGATGGAAGCTGACGGCGAAACGCTGCGTCTTGCCGACGGCTCGGCGCTTTCGGCCGGCAAGCGGCTCGTGCCCGGAGCCGCAATTGCGGCATTGCGTCCGGAGGCGATCAAGCTCACCCGCGAAATGACGGCGGCGGGCATGTCTTTCAAGGGCACAGTGACCCACCGCATCTTCCTGGGCTCATCGGCGGAATACGCGGTCACCGTCCCAGGATTGGGCGATTTCCTGATCACCTCAGATCGCAGCAGCATGAGCGAAAATGACCTCGTCGGTCCAGGCGAGCAGGTTTTCCTCGGCTTCGATCCCAAAGCCTTACATGTCTTTCCAGCATCGAATGCATAAACCAAAACAAGGGAACAGCATCATGAGCAAGGATTACAAGGACAATCTCCCCATTTCAGCTGAAGGCTTCATGGATGAATTCATGCGCCTGAAGCGCGGCTCCGTCAGCCGCCGTCATTTCCTCGGCATCACCGGTCTCGGCCTTGCGACGGCGGTTCTGTCGCGCTTCCCGGGCGCGCTTTCGACGCCGGCCTATGCCGCAGGCGAACTCGGCACGCAGATGTCGATCGCGACTTGGCCGAACTATCACGATCCCCAGACCTTCGAGAACTTCAAGGCGGCAACCGGCGTTGCCGTCGAGGTCAATGTCTTCGGCTCGAATGAGGAAATGCTCGCCAAGCTTCAGGCGGGCGCCTCCGGCTGGTCCCTCTATGTGCCGACCAACTACACGATTTCGACCTATCACAAGCTCGGCCTTGTCGAAGAGCTCGATCTGTCCAAGGTTCCGAACTTTAGCCAGACCACCGAGAGCCCGCGCTTCACCAAGGAAGGGCAGATCGACGGCAAGACCTATGCCGTGCCGAAGAACTGGGGCACGACCGGCTTTTCTGTGAACACCAAGAAGATCAAGACGAAGCTCGCAAGCTGGAAAGACTTCTTCGAGATCGCGCAGACCGAGGCCGATGGGCGCGCCATGGTGCACGATTATCAGCTGACAACCATCGGCAGCGCACTCGTTTCACTCGGCTATGATTTCAACTCGATCAAGCCCGAAGAGCTCGCCAAAGCCGAAGAACTGCTGATCAAGGTCAAGCCGCATCTCTTTGCGATTAACTCCGATTACCAGCCGTCCATGCGTTCGACGGATGCCTGGCTCACGATGTGCTGGACCAATGACGGCGCGCAGCTCAACCGCGACATGCCGGAACTTGCCTATGTGTTGGGCAAGGACGGCGGCGAAATCTGGACCGACTATTACGCGATCCCGAAGGATGCTCCGAACAAGGCAGCCGGGTACGCTCTTCTCAACTATCTCATGGATCCGAAGAACGCGGTGAAGGAGCACATCGCCAACGGCGCCCCGACCACAGACAGCCGCGTCATCGCTCTTCTGCCGAAGGACATCACCTCGAACAAGATCGTCTATCCCGACGAGGCCGCGCTGACCCCGCTGGAATTCGGCGCCGCCGTCACGCTCACCGATCCGAGCCGCGCCGAGTTGATGGCCCGCTTCAAGTCGGCCTGATCGTCCTTGCCCCACCCCGGTCCCTAGCGTCATTGCGTGAAGGGGCCGGGCTCGCATTCCGAACCGGCGATAAAGAAACCCATCGATGCCCCTTACCTCTGCCACCAAACGGCGCCTTGTCACCGCTGCCCTCGTCGGCCCGGCAAGCATCTGGCTGTTCGTCTTTCTGGTGCTGCCCTTCATCGCCATCATCGTCTTTGCTTTTGGCGAGCGAGCGCCGGAAGGCGGCTATCAGGCTGCCTTCACCTTCGCGCAATTCGCCAATCTCGGTTCTCGCTCGGCAGCCTTCGTCAATACGCTGATCCTTGCGCCGATCGGTGCTGCAGCCTGCCTGCTTGTTGCCTATCCGGTCGCCTATTATCTGGCAGTGAAGGCAAGCCCGCAGCGCCGACTGCTGCTCGTCTCGCTGGTGGTCGTTCCCTTCTGGACGAGCCTTCTTGTGCGCACCTATGCCTGGATGTATCTGCTTGGCGCGCGCGGTATTCCGCATCTGCTCGAATATGTCGGGATCGAGAATGTCAGGCTGATCAATACGCCTGGTGCCGTGCTCCTCGGCATCGTCTATGGATACCTGCCGCTGATGATCATGCCGATCTATGTCAGCCTCGAAAAGCTCGATCGGCGACTGCTGGAGGCATCGGCCGATCTCGGCGCCAAGCCCATCTCGACCTTCTTTTCCATTACGCTGCCGCTATCACTGCCGGGTGTCATGACCGGCGTTGCCCTCGTAACCATCCTGCTGCTTGGTGAGTATCTGATCCCGCAGTTGCTGGGGGGCGGCAAAGTCTTCTTCATCGGCAACGCGCTCGTCGATCTCTTCCTGCAGTCGCGCAACTGGCCGTTCGGATCGGCGATCGCCGTGACGCTGGTGGCTGTTGTCGTCATTATATTGCTTGTTGCCATGCGCATCGCCTGGCGCGTTGCAGGCACCCGCCAGGTGGATCTCGTCTGATGCGCGCACTCGTCACTTTCGTTTATCTTTTCCTTTATACGCCGATCGCGCTTGTCGTGCTGTTCTCCTTCAATGCCGGCCGCAATGCGAGCGAGTTCACCGGCTTTTCGACCCAATGGTACGGGCGGGCGCTGTCGAACACCTTCCTCATGGAAGCGCTGCAAAACAGTTTGATCATCGCCTTCACCAGTGCGACGCTTGCCGCGATCTTCGGCACGATGGCGGCGATTGGCCTGGAGCGGCTCGGCCCCGGCATGCGCGCCATCTTCGACGGGTTGTTCGCCGCGGCGATCGTCGTCCCAGGTGTTGTCATCGGCATTGCGACGCTGGTGGCTCTGGTCGAGGTCTTCGGCATCGTCAATCCGCTGATCGCAGCCGTCTGGCCCGGCGACCAGCCACCGAAGTTCGCACTCGGTTACGGCTCGATCATCGCGGCGCACGGACTCTTCACCATGGCGCTGGTGACAATGATCGTGAGGGCGCGCATTGCAAGCCTTGGCCGCGATATTGTTGAGGCCTCGAGCGATCTCTACGCAACACCACTGACGACGTTCCGCCAGATCGTCCTGCCGCAGATCATGCCGTCGATCCTTGCAGGCTTTCTGCTCGCCTTCACCTTTTCCTTCGACGATTTCATCATCGCATTCTTCGTGGCGGGATCGAACACGACCCTGCCGATCTATGTCTTCGCTTCGATCCGTCGCGGCGTCACGCCGGAAATCAATGCCATTGCGACGATGGTGCTGATCGCATCGCTCGTCCTCATTCTCATCGCGCGCTTTCTGATGCGCGAAAAGACAACGACAAACTGACCAGGGAAACATCATGATACTCAAGGATCGGGTCGCAATCGTCACCGGAGCCGGCTCCGGGATCGGCCGCGCCGGCGCGCTCATCATGGCGCGTGAAGGTGCGCATGTGATCGTCGCCGATATCGATTTGGCAAGTGCCGAGGAGACTGTAAGCCAGATTGCCGGCGCAGGTGGCGGGGCCGAAAGCATGGTTGTCGACGTTATGGACGATCGCGCCCTTGAGGCTGGCATTGCCAAAATCGCGGCGCAGCATGGCCGCATCGATATCCTGCACAATCATGCTGGCGCACAGGTCGCGGGCAATCTGGAAGAAGTCGCGGTTTCAGGCTTCGACACATCCTGGAACCTGAACGTGCGAGCGCATTTCATGGCCGCGCGCTTCGTCATGCCGATCATGAGGAAGGCCGGTAAGGGCGTCATTCTCAACACCTCGTCCTCGTCAGGCGTCCTCTACGACCGCGAGATGATTGCCTACACCACCTCCAAGCATGCGGTGATCGCCATGACCCGGCAGATGGCGGGCGACTATGCCCGGTTCGGCATAAGGGTAAACGCGATTTGCCCCGGTTGGGTCGACACGCCATTCAATGCACCGTTCATCGCGCAGATGGGCGGCCGCGATGCTATTGAAGGCTATATTGCCGAAAAGGTGCCGCTCGGACGCTGGGCCGACGTCTCGGAAATTGCCGAGCCGATCCTCTTCCTCGTTTCCGATCGTTCCTCCTACATGACAGGCCAGATCCTTGTCGTCGATGGCGGCGAAACGGTCGTCTAGGTCGACATACGGCGTCGCCTGAGCTTATCTTAAACCACACCGGGAAGGGGCGGAGTGGCACGATTTGGGCCTATTGCTCACGGTCTAAAAAAATCTTCTGAACCGCGATCCGTTTCCAGCCTTCGGATCGTCCTTGGCATATCCGAAACAGAAGGAGATATGCCATGTCCGACCAACCCGTCACCTTGATCAATCTCTTGAGGTGCGAGCCGGGAAATCAGGAGGCGTTGATCGCACTCCTGCAAGAGAACATAGAGACCGTCATCCGCACGCTTCCCGGCTGGAGGATGACCCGGTTGATCGCGGCGGCGGACGGCACCGGCGTCGTCATCCAGTCCGAATGGGAGACACCTGCCGCCGTCGCAGCGATGCGTGAGGATCCGCGTATGAGAGCCTATTTCCCGAGGATCGCCGCGCTGGCAAGCTTGGAAACGATCATGGGCTCGGCGGTGGCGACTATGACACACGAACGCACCGTCGAATCCGCCTCATATGGCCCCCAGGTGGACGCTGGAGCAGCCCGGATGGTCGTGATCTATCGGACGCCGAAGGATCCGGAGGCATTCGACAGGCACTATTTCGATATCCATGTGCCACTTGCCAAGAAGCTTCCGGGGCTCAGAAGTTACGAGATCAGTCATGGGCCGATCGCAGTGCCGGTAGGTTCCTCCGATATATATCGGATAGGCACGCTGTACTTTGACGACCTCGCGGCAATCAAGATGGCTTTCGCAAGTCCGGAAGGTCAAGCGGCTGCCGCAGATCGCCGAATTTATGCGCCCGACGACTCCGGTGTTCAAATGTATCTTTTCGACAAGAGGCCGGTTTGAGCCTGCGTCCCTTTTGCCTGTTCACGAGAGGAAGGGGCAGCTTTGCGCGGAAGGGCGCGAGCAATGTGCATCAGCGGCCGAACAACGACATTTTCTAGGGAGACTTTCACATGCCGGCACCCAAAGCCGCTTTCGTCTTGGTCCACGGGGCTTGGCACAGCCGCTCCGTATGGAACAAGGTCATACCGTTTCTGGAAGCCAGTGGTTTCCTTGCCTTGACGCTCGATCTTCCCGGCGCCGGTGCAAATGCATCAGCGCCTGCGTCGCTCCATCGGCAACCGTTCGATGCGGCTGCATTTGCCGCAGAGCGGTCGCCCGTCGCCGACTCGCCGCAGGAGGAGCGGACCAGCGCTGTTGTTGCACTGGTGGAAGAGGCTGCATCGCTGGCTGGCGGCAAAGTCATTCTCGTCGGACATTCGGCCGGCGGGATGACGATCTCGGCGGTTGCGGAGCAGGTGCCGAGCCTGCTTCTCGCCGTTGTCTATCTAGCGGGTTTCATGGTGCCGAACGGTATGTCATTGCTCACCATGCTTCAGCATGGCACCATGTCTTCGGCCCTGTCGCCCGGCTTGTTCATAGGTGACCCCGTCGCCATCGGCGCGACAAGGATCCATGCTGGATCGACCGACGAAGCCTATAGGTCGCTGCTCAAGGCTTCGTTCTATGCGGATGTGCCGGAGAGCGAGTTCGCGCAGGTGGCATCGCAGCTCCATTGCGACGAATCGAACGCCGGCGCGCTCGCTCCTTCGCCGGTAACACCAAGGAGATTCGGCTCGGTGCGTCGCCACTATATCCGGTGTACCCAGGACCGTGCCGTTCCGCTCTCCGGACAAGACCATATGATCGCTACTGTTGATAGTGCGCTCGGCGGCAAGACCACTACCCACACATTGGATAGCAGCCACTCGCCATTCCTGTCGCAGCCGGCTAACCTGTCAAAGATCCTCATCGACATCGGTGTCCGATCCCTGGCAGAAGAGAATGCGAACAGAGGGTAAGCCAATGGACACGGATGGTTTCGAAGATCGATTGCAAGCGCTGCGACCGCGCCTTCATCGATACTGCGCGCGCATGACGGGATCGGCCGTTCAGGGGGAGGACATCCTGCAGGACACCCTGGTCAAGGCGTTGCATGCTCGAAGCCAGGGAGCCGAGGTGAACAACCTTGAAGGCTGGCTGTTTCGCATCGCCCACAACACGAGCCTCGACTTCCTGCGCAGCAACTCTCGAAACACCGTCGTCCCGCTCACGGACGATATCGAAGCCGATCCCATACCCGAAGCGGACATTGTCGCGATCGTCTTTCAGACATTTCTGCGGTTGCCGGAGCTGCAGCGCTGCGCGGTGATCCTCAAGGATGTCCTGGGGCATTCGATAGAGGAGATAGCCGGCATTGCCGATTGCTCTCCAGCGGCCGCAAAATCGGCACTCCAACGCGGGCGCGTGACACTCAGACTGCTCGCGCAGGAGGGCGAAGACACAAGGCTGCCGCTGATGTCCGACACGGACCGTCGGAAGATCGCAGCCTATGTCGATATGTTCCGAAGCGGCGATTTCGACGCGATCCGGGCCATGCTCGCCGATGATGTGAAGCTGGAGCTGGTCAACCGGCTCACGTGGCAGGGACGTGACAAGATCGCTCCCTATTTCACGCGCTATGCCGAGGTGGCGAAATGGCGGTTTGCTCTTGGTGCTGTGGAAGGAAGGCCAGCTATGCTGGTCTTCGATGGCACCGGCTCGATGGACATTCCCGCCCATTTCGTCCTGATCGAATGGTCGGAAGGCCGGATTATCGAGATCAGGGATTTCCTTTTTGCTCCCTATGTGCTTGAGGCCATGGATTGGGTGCGGTTGTCGTGAACACTCCGCTGTCCGGATAGAAAGCCCGCGACATTCCTAGGAAATGCGTCAGGCGGCCGTGTTCATGCCGACTGTCGCATGATGAGCCGCGCTTCGAGATGCGTCGTCCGATCCTGGCTTTTTGATTGTTCCGAGGTTCCGCCAATCGCTGCAAACAGCATGTCGATACCGGCGGCTGCAATGCCACGGTAATCCTGTGCCATGGTGGTCAGCGGCGGGCAGGTGAAGCGACTGAGCGGATGGTCGTCATGGCCGGCGACGCGCAGGTCGCAATCGCTGTCGTGCCCGACACGAAGTCGCCTTTCGAAGGCCGCCGCGATGACACCGAAAGCGAGGCGATCATTGGCGCAAAGCACGGTGCGCGTCGGAAAGCCGGAACCATCAAGCAGGCGTCCGGCGGCCTCATAGCCCAATTGCTCGAAATTCCAGTCTTTCGGCGGGATCGCCAATGTGACGGGCTCCAACCCCAGTCGCTCCATGGTTGCGATATAGGCGTTCCGTCGTTCGAGAGCGTTCTGGTTGACGGCGGGCATCTCCAGAAAGCACGGATGCTCGCCTGTCCTGCAAAGATATTCGGTGATGTTGCCGATGCTCTGACGGTTGTCGGTGCCGACAAAGGGGCGGTCGCCGATACTATTGTCGAGGAAGACCGTCGGCATGGCGTCGGCGAGACTTTCGAGTAGCCGTGCATCCGTCTCGAAACCGAGTGGCGCCATCAGAACGCCTGCGATGTTCAGCGATAGCAGAGTGCGCATAGCCCGCGCCTCGAGCTTCCTTTCGCCGTGAGAGGACAGGACGATCGTCCAGTAACCTTCAGCAAAGCAGCGCATTTCGACCTGGCGTACAATCTCGGCATAGAACGGATCCGAAATGTGCGGGACGATCAGTCCAATATTCTTCGGGTTCTTGCGATTGAGGCTGACCGCGAAGATATTCGGTCGATAATCATAATCCTTCAGTGCCTTTTCGATGCGGGCACGGGTTGAGGGCTTTACGCTCTCGGGGTTGTCGAAATATTTCGAAACGGTCGGGCGGGAAAGCCCGCTTGCCGCAGCGAACTCTTCCATCGTCCGGATTTTGCTCTCGCTCATGGTCGCTTTCGAGGTTCGTAGCGGTTCGGTGCGCTCTCGCGCTCATTTAGCATGCGTAAAAATAAATCTTTAGGCCTATCAGAGGGATGATGCTGGTTTTACAGGCCTCCGCAACTGTTCGTCACATGTATAGCCGCCAAATCAGCCGTTACAAACAGAATTTAGTACGGTAAAGTTTTTTCCACGTGTAAATAAATTGGTTGACGCGATATCCAATCGATGCGATAGGAAGCTCGCCCGATATGGGTGGATATGTCCTGCGCAGGAGAGGAAAGGCGGCTGCCGCCGCCAGCTGACAGGGCAGCTTCACAAGTTCTTAATCAGCCGGCGAGGCCGGCAATTGGAGGAAATCATGCTTCGCAAAACGCTCGGTCGCATTCTTCTTTCCGGCGCTGCCCTTGCCCTTATGGCAAGTGTCGCATCCGCAGCTGGCATTGGCGCGTCGCTCCTGACGCAGCAGCATCCATTCTACATCTCGCTTGCCAACGCGATGAAGAAGGAAGCTGAGGCGGAAAAGGTGCCGCTGGAAGTGGCGATTGCCAACCAGGATCTGTCCAAGCAGCTTGCTGACGTCGAGGATTTCATCACCAAGGGCGTCGACGTCATCGTCATTTCGCCAGTCGACAGCAAGGGCGTGCGCGCGGCGATCAAGAAGGCCGAGAAGGCTGGTATCAAGGTCATTACCGTCGACGTTCCGGCTATCGACGCTGACGTCACCTCCTTCGTCGGCACGGACAATTTTGCCGGCGGCGAGAAGGCTGCCGAGCTGATGGCGAAGTCCATCGGCGGCAAGGGTAAGGTCGCCGTTATCGACTATCCGACGGTTCAGTCGGTCGTTGACCGCGTCGAGGGCTTCAAGAAGGGTCTGGAAAAGTATCCAGACGTCAAGATCGCCGCCATCCAGACGGGCATCACGCGTCCGGAAGCGCTTGCTGCTGCGCAGAACATGCTGCAGGCCAACCCCGACATCGTCGGCATCTTCGGCTTCGGTGACGACGCTGCGCTGGCTGCTGCTTCTGCCGTCAAGGCTGCCAAGCTCGAGAGCCAGGTCAAGGTCATCGGCTTCGACGGCATGGAAGAGGCGCGCAACGCTGTGAAGAACGATCCGATCATGGTTGGCGTCATCGCTCAGTATCCGGACCAGATGGGCAAGGTTGCTGTCGAAACCGCCGTCAAGGTCATTAAGGGCGAGACAGTTCCGGCCAAGCAGCCGATCGTGCCCGGCGTCGTGACCAAGGACGGCGAAACGAAGTAAATTGAGTTTCGCGGCGGCCTCTGGCCGCCGCGGTCACCTTACCCGGGCGGCTATCTGTTGTCTGCGGCCTGGACCGTAGTCCATCTTATTCGTTCATTCGCCAATGGCCGTGCTTGCTGCTACCGATGCGGGCGGCCACGGAGGATCATGCGTGACACAAAGCAATGCAGCCATACAGGAAGAAGCGTCGCGAGGCACGGGAACAGTGCTGGAGATCCGCGACGTCGCCAAGTCCTTTGGTGCCGTGCAGGCGTTGAAGCGCATGAACCTTAGAGTTCGCCGTGGCCGCGTGCACACGCTGTTGGGTGAAAACGGTGCTGGCAAATCAACACTGATGAAGATCCTCGCGGGCGTCTACAAGCCGACCTCGGGCGAGATCTTGCTGTCAGGCAAGGCCTACCAGCCGCAGAACCCGCGCGACGCTCGTGCTCACGGCATTTCGATTGTCTTTCAGGAGCTTAGCCTCTGCCGAAATCTATCCGTCGCGCAGAACATTTTTGCCAGCCACGAGCCGAGCCGCTTTGGATTCGTTCGTGATCGCGTACTCGTCACCAAGGCCGAAGCGCTGATCGAAGATCTCGGCCTTCCGGTCGATGTGCATGCCAAGGTGGGCGACCTCTCCATCGCGCAGCGCCAACTCGTCGAAATTGCCAAAGGCCTCAGCCTGCCTGCGGACGTGGTCATCCTCGACGAGCCGACATCGTCGCTTTCCGATAGCGAGGCGGAAATCCTGTTCTCGATCATCGAGCGGTTGAAGGCGCGCGGCAAGGCGATCATCTACATCTCGCACCGCATGGAAGAAATCATGCGGCTCTCCGACGATATTACCGTCATTCGCGACGGCGAATACGTTACCACGACGGAGAAGAACGAGACCAGCATCGACAAGCTGATCGCGCTGATGGTCGGCCGCGAAATGCAGGATATTTACCCGCCTCGCGTGGCACCGCGTCCGGCCGAGAGTGTTGCACCCGTCCTGGCGACGAAAAACCTCACGGTCCCGGGGAAGTTCCACGATGTCTCCATCGATGTGAAGCCTGGCGAAGTCGTCGGTCTTTTTGGCCTGATCGGCTCCGGTCGGTCCGACATCATGAAGGCGCTCTTTGGCATGGAGCGCCCGGAAGGGCAGATCCTCCTTGACGGCAAGCCGTTGACACTCGCCTCTCCCTCGGAGGCGATCCGCAACGGTATCGCCTTCGTGACGGAAAATCGCAAGGAAGAAGGCCTTGTGCTCGCGCACAGCGTCGAGCGCAACGTCAACATGGTGGCGCTGAAGCAGCTCGCCGGTCCCTTCGGCCTGATGCGCGGTAGCGCCGAGCGTGCCGCCGCCAAGACAGAAGTCCTGCGCCTCGCGATCAAGGCCGCCTCGATCGACACGACTGCCGGCTCGCTCAGCGGCGGCAATCAGCAGAAGATCGTGCTTGCCAAATGGCTGCAGATCAGGCCACGCGTGCTGATCCTCGACGAACCGACACGCGGCGTCGATGTCGGCGCAAAATTCGAAATCTACCGCATCATCCGCGAGCTTGCCGCCGAAGGCGCCGCGATCCTGATGGTTTCCTCGGAACTGCCCGAGGTACTCGGCCTCAGCGACCGCGTCGTCGTGATGCACAACAGAGGCCTGGCAGCCGTGCTCGATGCCGAAGGCCTGACACCCGAAACCGTTATGACCTATGCAGCGGGGATGCACGCATGAGCAATGTTCAGACTACGCAGGGAAGGGGCGCCGACACCCAGGCCCGCCCCTCGTTCTTCCAGTCGCCGGTGGTGCGCCAGTATGGCGGCATCATCATTTCGCTTGCCGTGCTTTGCATTGTCTTCTCGGTGTTGAACCCGCGCTTCCTCGCGTTCAACAACTTCATGAACATCATGCAGCAGGTGGCGGTTGTTGCCGTTGCCGCTTATGGCATGACCTATGTCATCCTGCTTGGCGATATCGATCTTTCGATCGGCTCGATCATCGCGGTTGCCGGCATGGTGGCGGCACAGGCTTTCGCCATGGGCTTCGGCTTCTTGCCGACCGTTCTGCTGACATTGGTGGCCGGCGCTATCATGGGAGGCTTGAACGGGGCGCTCTCTGCCAAGCTGATGCTGCCGTCGTTCATCGTGACCGTGGCGAGCATGGGGATCTATCGCGGTGTCGTTAGCCTGCCGACCAACGGCGCTCCGGCCATGATCGACAACGATGCATGGCTCGCCATCGGCTCGGAAAGCTTCCTCGGGCTTCCGATCATCATCTGGATCATGGCCGTGCTCTTCGCGATTAACCACATTGTCCTGTCGAAGTCGATTTTCGGTCGGCAGGTCTATCTTTCCGGCGGCAACCGCGAGGCAGCCGTTTATTCCGGCATTCGCGTCGATCGCATCAAGATCATCGTCTTCATGATTTCGGGCGTGATGGCGGCGATCAGCGGCATTCTGCTCTCTTCGCGCCTGTCCTCGGCACAGACCAATTCCGGCATGGGCTACGAGCTCGACGCCATTGCGGCTGTCGTGCTTGGCGGCACCTCGCTTGCCGGCGGCGTTGGCACGATGGTTGGCACCATTCTCGGCGC
Source organism: Rhizobium sp. BR 314 (assembly GCF_047445805.1). Lineage (NCBI taxonomy): Bacteria > Pseudomonadati > Pseudomonadota > Alphaproteobacteria > Hyphomicrobiales > Rhizobiaceae > Rhizobium > Rhizobium sp. BR 314. The sequence continues at coordinate 56,458 of NZ_JARWLA010000017.1, forward strand.
ATTGATCATCGGCGTTATCAACAACGGCATGAACATGCTGTCGGTGCCCTATTTCTACCAGCTCATCGTCAAGGGCCTGGTCATTCTCATCGCCGTCTGGCTCGACGTGCGCAGCAAGGCGGTACGGACGTGAGCATGAAGAAGATCATCACCATTGGCGAGATCGTCGTCGAGATCATGGCGGTCGAAACGGGCAACGGTTTCCTGTCCGCTATCCCGCTGATCGGGCCTTTCGCTTCGGGCGCTCCGGCAATTTTCATCGACCAGGCGGCCAAGCTCGGCCAGCCCTGCGGCATCGTCAGCGCCGTCGGCAATGATGATTTTGGTGTGCTTAATGTCGAACGCTTGCGCAACGACGGCGCGGATGTTTCTGCCATCGCGGTACATCCGACCGCGGCGACCGGCAGCGCCTTCGTGCGTTACCGGCAGGACGGCAACCGCGATTTCATTTTCAACATCAAGCACAGCGCCTGCTCTGCCATTGGCTTGACGCCACAAGCCGAAGCGTTGGTCGAGACTGCAGATCACCTGCACATCATGGGCTCCGCGCTCTTCTCCGACGGCATCGTCGAGGCCATTCACCAGGCGACCAGGCGCATCAAGGCGAAGGGCGGTACGGTCTCTTTCGATCCCAATATCCGCAAGGAAATGCTGGAGCTGCCGGGCATGCGCGAGGCGCTCGGCCATGCGCTTGAGAATACTGACCTCTTCATGCCGAGTGGTGCAGAGATCTTTCTCTTTACCCAGGCAACGGAAGAAAAGGCGGCCGTTGCAGAATTGCTTGCGCGGGGCATCAAGGCCGTCGTCATCAAGCGCGGCGCCGAGGGCGCTAGTTATTTCGATGCTTCCGGCGAGACTATGGCTCCGGCCTTCAAGGTTGAAGAAGTCGATCCGACCGGCGCCGGCGACAGTTTTGGTGCGGCCTTTGTCACCTGCTGGTTGCGCGGTATGGCCGCCGACAAGGCCCTCGTTATTGCCAATGCCACCGGCGCACGCGCCGTCGGCGTCAAAGGCCCGATGGAAGGCACTTCCAGCATGGCTGAGATCGAAGCCTTCCTCGCCGCCCGCAATCTTTCCGGAGTATCGTCATGAGCAGCACCAAGACCCTCAGCACACTTCCTGCCCGCTATGCGGCGGGTGAACGGCGTGGCATTGCTTCCATTTGCTCGGCCCATCCGCTGGTCATTGAGGCCGCCTTCCTGGAGGGACTTGCGACCGAGATGGATGTGCTGATCGAAGCCACCTGCAATCAGGTCAACCAGGAGGGCGGCTATACCGGCATGACGCCTGCCGACTTCCGCCGCTTTGTGGAAGAAATCGCCGCGCACGTCGGCTTCGATACGCGCCGACTTATCTTAGGTGGCGACCATCTCGGCCCTAACCCGTGGAAGCATCTGCCGGCAGAAGAGGCGATGCAGCGCTCCGAAATGATGATGGACGCCTTCGTGCGCGCCGGCTTCACAAAGATCCATCTAGATACCTCGATGGGCTGCGCCGGCGAGCCGGTGGCCTTGTCGGATGCGGTAACCGCCGAACGCGCCGCGCGTCTTGCATTGGTAGCGGAGAAAGCGGCAGCGGAATCAGGCTTTGACTTGCCTGTCTATATCGTCGGTACGGAAGTGCCGATCCCCGGCGGCGCCATGGAAGCGCTCGACCATCTGGAGCTGACCAGCCCGGAAGCTGCGCTGGAAACCGTCGAGGTGCATCGCCGCGCCTTCGCCGCTGTTGGCCTCGAAAGCGCCTTCGCTCGCGCCATCGGCGTCGTTGTGCAGCCGGGCGTCGAATTCGGCAATGAGAATGTGGTGGTCTACGACCGTGCCGCCGCCTGCGATCTCAGCAATGTTCTGGCCCGTATGCCGCAGTTCGTTTTCGAAGCGCATTCGACCGACTACCAGCCGGCTTCAGCCCTGCGCGGGCTCGTCGAGGACGGCTTTGCCATTCTCAAGGTTGGTCCCGGCCTAACCTTCGCACTGCGCGAAGCGCTCTACGGTCTCGATCAGATCGCTGCGGTTCTTGATAACGGACCGGAAACCTTGCGGCAGGGCATGGAAGCTCTTTTGCTCGCAGAGCCGAAGAACTGGCAGAAATATTATCATGGCAACGAGGCGGAACTGCGCATTCAGCGACATTTCTCCTATAGCGACCGCATTCGCTACTACTGGCCGCATCCCGCTGCTGCCGCGCTTGTCGAGGGCTTGTTTCAAAGGCTCGGCGACCGAGAATTGCCGGAGACGCTGGTCAGTCAGTATCTCGGCGCGCTCTATCCGGCCGTCGCTGCCGGCACGGTGGAAGCGAAGGCGCGCCCGTTGGCGTTAGAGGCCATCCGGAACGTCATCCGCACCTATAATCGGGCGACGATCTGACGCCAATTGAGGTAAGTCTATGCATCGGGGAGCCGCCGGCCGCATTTCGCGGTTGCGGGTTCCCTTCCAGTCGTGGTGAATAAGCCCTCCGAAAGCAAACAGGACGCGCTGCTGCCGCTTTGAGGCCGCCCACGACACGATGAGACATCCTTCAAGCTCGATGGCCATTCCCTTCAGGCCCCTTGTGCTCTGGCTGGCAACAGCGGCGCTTGCCGTCGCGCTGCTGGCGGCCGTTCAGTATAGATCCGGAGTTGCCGAGCTTTCCGACTGGACGCGAGGAACGGATACTTTTCTGGCCGAAAAGCTGGCGCAGCACGATGCCCATATGACCGCGCTCGCCGCTGTGATCCGTATGTCGCCAACCGAGCCGTCGGCGGGCGTTCAGGGACTTGCCGAGTCGATAACCGCATTCTATCCCCGCGTCGCCGATATCGCGACGATCCGCATTGACGGCGCAAATGCCCACGTCATCGCCTATGGCAGAGCCCAGGGGCCGGCGAAGGAAACGGATCTGTCGACCCGCGACCTGCCGAAGCTCGGCAAGCCCGGAGAGACGGCCGTTCGGCCAATCCCCGAACACCACGCCTACGACATATACAAGCTCGTCGAAGCCGGCCGGTTGCTGCGCCTGCGCATCAACGCCGCGGCGCTCTTCGCCACAGACAGCCTGCCGTCTGGATACTCGGTCAGCCTGTCGCTCGGCGACACCGTGCTCTTCAGCAGAGTTTCGGACCAGGCTTCGATTGTGGACGTGAAGAGCAGCCTTTCCGCCGGCAATCCGGGACAGCCGCTGCATCTATCGATCAGCGAGGGTTTCAGTCTTGGCGAACTCTTTCCCTTCCGTCTGGTGCTTCCTCTGGTGCTGGGATCGGCCGCTGTGGTGTGGTTTGGCGTGCAGTATCGTAATACCCGCCGGGAGAAGAGGCGGCAGGAGCTTCGCGCTACACTTCTGGAGCAGGAGACACGGCTCGCCCATGCCGGCCGCGTCAACGCGCTTGGCGAAATGGCGTCGGGCATTGCCCATGAACTCACCCAGCCTGTCGCCGCCATGCTGAGCCAAAGCCAGGCCGCGCGGCGTGCGCTGACCTTGGACCGCGCGGATATTCTTGAGCAGGCTCTGGATGCCAATATCCGTGAGGCGAAGCGGGCGGGCGATATCCTCGGCCGCATGCGCGCCTATATCTCCGGCGCAGAGGCGCGGATCGAAAGAGTGGCACTGTCCGAGGCGCTGCATGGCGCGTTGCGCCTTGTCGAGACGGATTTGGCACAACAGGCGATCACGCTCGACGTTACGATAGCCGAGGCTCCCTGCATCGTCGCGATTGATGTCATCTCGTTTCAGCAGGTCATCCACAACCTCATTCGCAATGCTGCCGATGCGGTTGCCGGTCAACCGGGCGCGCGCATAACGCTCAAGGCTGGCTCGCAGAACGGCCAGGCGGTCATCGTCATCGCCGACAACGGGCCGGGGATCGACCCTGCGCTACTCGACCGCATCTTCGAGCCGTTTTTCACCACCAAGCCGGATGGCATGGGGCTCGGTTTGCCCCTCTGCATCCGATTGATCGAAAAGGTCGACGGCACCATTGAAGTACGCAACGATGGCGGCGCCTGCTTTACCATTCGCCTGCCAGCCGGAGGGGCCGCATGATCTATCTCGTCGACGACGACGCTTCGGTGCGCGAAGCGCTCACGCTCCTGCTTTCCACCTATGGCAAGAATGTCACCGCCTTTCCGGATGCGGCACATCTGCTTGCCCATCTCGACAAGGCCAAGCCTGGCATATTGATCCTCGATCTGCGCATGCCGGCAATCAGCGGGCTGCAACTCATGAAGAAACTGGCGGAGATGAATATCGACTGGCCGGCGATCATGATCACCGGTCACGGTGACGTCGAGGCTTGTCGCCGCGCCTTCAAGGCCGGAGTAGCGGATTTCCTCGTCAAGCCCGTCGACGAGCATGTGCTGATCGAGGCGATTGCTTCCTGCGAAGCGCAGCTTGCCGAACTCCTGGTGCGTGAGGAGACCGGCCGGCTGCTGGATCAGCTCACGGCCCGCGAACGCGAGGTCATCGAACTGGTCTCGAAAGGCTTGGGCAGCAAGGAGATCGCAGCGACGCTCGACGTGTCCGTCCGCACGGTGGACAGCCATCGTGCGAGCATCGCCATGAAGCTCGGCACGCCCGCGGTGGCCGAGCAAACACGCATATGGCTTGCCGCACATCGGTAGTTCTACCGATATGTCTCCGTGGCCGTGCGAATTCCGGCAAGCCGCCGCAACAGCTAGATCTCCCTTCAGGAAACACAACGCTTTGGAGATCCCCGAAATGAAAAAAGTCCTGCTTTCGCTCGCCCTTGCCACCGCGGTCGCTGCTCCGGCCTTCGCGGACAATACCGTCAAGCAGACCAGCCTCGGAACTGCATTTGCGGTTGATCTCGCCCAGGCTGCCGTTTCGGCTTGCGCAGCCGACGGCTATAACGTTGCTGCGGCTGTCACCGACCGCTCCGGCATTCTGCTGGCACTGGTCCGGGCTGAAAATGCCGGTGCCCATACCGCCAATGCCGCTACGGCCAAGGCTTATACCTCCGCCTCCTCGCGCAATCCGACCAGCGGCATGGTCGAGACAGTCCAGAAGAACCCGGCTGCCGCCGGTCTGGCCGATATCCCTGGCTTCCTGGTCCTCGCTGGCGGCGTGCCGGTAAAGGTCGGCAAGGACACGATCGGCGCTATTGGCGTCGGCGGGGCGCCGGGTGGTAATTTCGACGAAGCCTGCGCCACCAAGGCGCTCGACAAATTCGCCGATCGCCTGAAGTAAGGTCTCGCCTGAAATGTCTCGAAGCGCCCGCAAACGCATCTGCGGGCGCTTTTGCCGTCGGCGGCGGCATCGCTTGCGGCATGGCTGTGTCGCTCCCGGCCGCTCAAATGCGCTTGTCACTCCGGCCGGATAACTTCTCCAGGCAGTGGCGAATGGTTTCGACAATATCGGCGGCTGTCAGTTTTGCTGTCGTAATCTGCCCCTCCTGGCTGTCGTGATCGATGAAGCGATCGGGCAGGGTCATTGCCCGGAAAACGAGCCCGCGATCCATCAAGCCTTCCCATGTCAGGCAATGCATGACGGCCGCACCAAAGCCGCCAGCGGCGCCCTCTTCGACGGTCACCAATATGGGGTGGTGTCTTGCCAGACGGGTGATGAGTTCGACATCCAGCGGCTTGGCGAAGCGCGCGTCGGCGACCGTGACGGATAGCCCCAATCCTTCGAGTACACGTGCGGCCTCCAGGGCATCCGCAAGGCGCGTGCCGAGCGACAGGATCGCAGCGGAAGTTCCTTCTCTCAGGATTCGTCCGCGGCCTATGGTCAGCGCTTCCGCTCTCGCCGGTTGCAGTGCTCCCGTGCCGGGGCCGCGGGGATAGCGGATCGCGCTCGGACGGTCGTCAATCTGCCGCGCTGTCCGAACCATGTGGATGAGTTCCGCCTCGCGCACATGGCGCAGGAGGGGGATGAGCTGGTGAAGATCATGTCCATCGACAGGCCCGACATAGTAGAATCCGAGTTCGTCGAATAGTGTCGACCCCGTCATCAGGCTTCGCGCTAATTCTTCGGTTCGCCGTATCCCACGTTCGAGGTGCGACGATATCTGGCCGGCGAGTTTCAAGCCGAGATCGCGGAACGTCAGAAATTGCCGGCTGCTGATGAGGCGCGAGAGGTAGCCGCTCATCGCACCGGTCGGCGGTGCAATGGACATTTCGTTATCATTGAGGATCACGATCATACGCGCTTTCATCGCGCCGGCATTGTTCATCGCTTCATAGGCCATGCCCGCGCTCATGGCGCCGTCACCAATCACGCAGACAATGGTCCGATCTTTGCCGGAACCTTCTGCGGCCAGCAGATCGCGGGCGACCGCCATGCCGAGGCCTGCTGAGATCGATGTGGAGGAATGGCCTGCGCCAAAAGGATCGTATTCGCTCTCGCTACGGCTGGTGAACCCCGCCAGGCCGTCGCGCTGGCGGATCGTTCGCATCCGGTTCCGCCGACCGGTCAGAATCTTGTGCGGGTAGGCTTGGTGCCCGACATCCCAGATGAGCCGGTCGTGCGGCGTGTGGAGGACGGCATGCAGCGCCACCGTCAGTTCTACGGCCGCAAGCGACGAACCGAGATGGCCTCCCGTCTGCGAGACCACGTCGATCGTCTCAGTGCGCAGTTCGTTCGCCAGATGTTGCAGCTGCTCGATTGAAAGGTTCCAGAGATCCCGAGGGGTCCCGATCCGGTCCAGCAATGGTGTTGCAGTACGTTCTGGTTCTCTGCTCATTCTACCGATCGTGTCCGTCCTTTGCGCTGATGCTCACACCGCCTCACGTCACGAGCTTGTGACTGTGCTCACCTTTACCCGGCCATATCGAGGCGGGCGGGATCGCCCTGTGTAGCGAAAGCGCCCATGCCGCGTCTCGCTTGCATGCGTTGCCGTCCGGCAAACCCGGCTTGTCAGCTTCCAACCGGCTTTCTCCTAAAGGGGCGCCTATCTTCTGGAAGTGAAACCGGACAAAGGAGGAAGCAAGTGAAGCTCTATTATGCGCCGGGCGTCTGCTCGATGGCCGCCCACATCAGCGCCGTGGAGGCCGGTATTTCCCTAGACTTGATAGGAGTGAACATTCGCAGCGAGCCGCATCGCGTCGAAGATGGCCGTGATCTCAAGTCCGTGAGTGCAAAGGGCCTGGTGCCGATATTGGAACTCGATGACGGACAAGTTCTCACCGAAGGCGTCGCGATCCTGCTGTATCTTGCCGACCGGAAGCCGGAAGCGATGCTGGCGCCGGCGCAAGACAGCTTCGATCGCTACCGCTTGCAGGAGTGGCTGACCTTCATCAGCTCCGAGCTGCACAAGACCTTCAGTCCGTGGTTGTTCCATCCCGAATATGGCGCGCAGGCCGCCGACGTTGCCAGGGAAAGACTGAAGCCCCGTTTCGACATCCTCGAAACTCATCTCGCGCGTCATGACTATCTCGTCGGCGACCGCTTCAGTATCGCCGATGCCTATTGCTTCACGATCATGAACTGGTCGAACGGGCGCGGTATCGATCTCGACGCTTGGCCACATCTGATGCGCTATCTCTCAAGGGTCGCCGAGCGCCCGAGCGTGCATGCGACGCTTGTTGCCGAGGGCTTGCGCAAATAGCGAGTGGCCTTGGGGCGCGCTGAGAGTGCCCGTCGGGTGTTCCGCGTGGGCACGGGCCGCCTTCGCTCAATCAGTGGCGGCCAGAGTTTTGCCGTGCTCTCCCTCCAACAGCGCGCGGCGTGCCAGCAGCCCGCCCCCGACATGGTCGAAGAAGGCTCGCACCCGCGCGGTGTTGCGCAGATCCCTGTGTGTGATCAGCCACAATTCTCGGGTGAGTTCGGGGAGTGGTTCCTGAACCCGTTCGATATCGGGTTCGAGATCGCCGAGATAGCACGGCAGGAGGGCTAGACCGAGGCCCGCTTTCACCGCCATGAGCTGGTTGATGAGGCTACTCGAGCGATATGCAAAGGCGCGGGATGGAATATTTTCCGTCAGCCACTTGGACGCTGCCGCGACGGCGCCGCTGTCCCAGCCGATCACGACATGGTCGGAAAGAGAGTCGATATCCGTGGGGCGCTCCCGGTCGGCAAGATAGAGGCTGCTCCCATAGAAGGTCCAGGGTGTGGCGGCTATCTTGCGTCCGAAGAGTTCCCCCTCATGCGGACGTGTCGCACGAATGGCGATATCGGCCTCGCGCCGGAGAAGATCGAGCTGTCGATTGTCGACGAGGAGTTCCAGTTCTATTCCGTCATGCTCGCGGCGGAAGCCCGCAAGCACTTCGTTGAGAATGCGATAAGCCAACGTTTCGGATGAGGTGATCTTCAGCTTGCCGGACAGCCGAGTGTCCTGTCCGGTAATCGACCGGTCGAGCGCCAGGATCTCCGCCTCCAGCCGCTCAGCGGCCGTCACCATCTGCAAGCCGGCTTCCGTCGGCACGTACTGGCTAGATGCCCGATCAAACAGCTGTACCCCTCTGCGCTTTTCCAGGGCGTTCAGCCAACGAAAGACCGTCGAGTGGTCATGGCCAAGGTCTCTTGCCGCCCCAACAAGAGACCCGGCTCGGCCTATCGCCAGCACAATCCTGAATTCGTTCCAATCCGTCACGCCCTTGCTGCCTCGCACATCTAGTTGCCATTTCAATATTTTGCATTGCAATTCGGCAAGCTCAATGACACCCGAAATCCCGGTCCAAGCTCGCTCCAATGCAATTTACTCTTCGAAATGCACGGTTTGCATTGTAAAAACGCAAGGCAGTCTTGCCGAACCGCAAGCGGTCGCGGGACAGAGCCTTGCGCCATATCGGCTTGATAGCAGCAAGCGCGCAAACATCGACACCGCTTTTATCGCTGCGATTGCCAAACGGAAATATCCGCTTGCCAAACCACAACGGGCATAGCGCCTGTAGCGCCCCTATCATCGAAATGTGTGCCACAGCCAGCGCAGCTTCGCGTTTGCAAGGTATGACCGGAAACGACAACGAAGGATGATGGCGGGCATGGGAACGGGGATGGCGTGGACATTGTTGGTCGTCTCAGGCGTTCTCGACGTATGCTGGGCCATCAGCGTGAAGATGGCGGATGGCTACAGCCGATTGACTTGGTCCATCCTCTCCTTCGTCCTGCTCGCCGCCTTCATTTACGCCCTCGGCAGAGCCCTTCAGGTCTTGCCGATCGGGACAGCCTATGCGGTCTGGACCGGCATAGGCGCGGTCGGGTCCATCGTTGTCGGTATCGTGATCTTCCGTGAGCCTGCGACTTTCTTCCGGCTCTTCTGGATCGCCGTCACTCTCAGCGGGATCGTTGGTCTCAAGCTCTCGAGCACTTGAGGCCCGGCGCCTGCTCATCCCAATAGTAAGGAAATACCATGGCCAAGCTGAATGCCGACCCGAATTTCGTCCTCTCCAAAGCCGAGGAATTGAAGGCCTTCCGCGACATGCTGCTGATCCGCCGCTTCGAGGAGCGCTGCGGTCAAATGTATGGCGAGGGTTTGATTGCCGGATTTTGTCATCTCTACATCGGCCAGGAGGCGGTTGTCGTTGGCATGCAGATGACGATTGGTGAGGGAGATCAGGTCATTACCGCCTATCGTGACCATGGACATGCATTGATGGCGGGCATGGATCCCAAGGCAATGCTGGCCGAACTGACCGGCCGCATGGCAGGGGCGTCTAAGGGCAAGGGCGGCTCGATGCATATCTTCGCGCCGGATCTGGGTTTTTACGGCGGCCATGGCATCGTCGGCGCACAGGCGTCTCTCGGCACCGGCCTTGCCTTCGCCAACAAATATCGTGGCAATGATCGTGTCTGTCTGACCTATTTCGGCGATGGGGCATCCAACCAGGGGCAGGTCTATGAGAGCTTCAATATGGCGAAAATCTGGAGCCTGCCGGTCGTCTATGTCATCGAGAACAATCACTACGGCATGGGAACGAGCATTGAGCGCGCCTCGGCAAACCTCAATTTGTCCCAGCGCGGCCTATCGTTCAACGTGCCGGGCGAGCAAGTCGACGCAATGGACGTCCGTGCCGTTCGCGCCGCAGGAGCGAAGGCCGTTGAACATGCCCGTACTGGGGAGGGGCCGTTCATTCTCGAAATGCTGACCTACCGCTATCGTGGGCATTCGATGTCGGATCCGGCGAAGTACCGTTCTCGCGAGGAAGTAGAGAAGGTCAAGAATGAGAACGACCCGATCGCCCGTTCACGCGCTCGCATTCTCGAAGATGGCCACGCCACAGAAAGCGACCTCAAGCTCATCGAGCAGGAAATCAAGGAGGTTGTCGCGGAGGTGGTCGATTTTGCCAAGGCCAATCCGGCGCCGGCTTCGTCGGAGCTCTATACCGATGTCTACGCCTAGGATTGCACCGCCGTCCAGCCGATCAGATGAGCATCCGGCGATAGTACCCTCGCGGGAACCTTCAGGTCATTGAGCCAGTTTGGCATTCCAGGAATGCAGGCTCCTTCATGCACGTATTTTCTGTATGAAAGAGCCCGGAATGGCTGGACGCATGCGGTTCGCTCCAAATTCCTCGGAGTGCAAGGTCTGAGGGCGATCCTGTCCCTCAGATGCCGAGGTCGAGCTGAGGCTGGGATTGATCGTCCGCTGCTTCCTCGTTGGTCAGAGAGGAGAGCGTGACGCCGAGCAGACGAACGGGTCGCTTGAACGGGTAGACGGTTGCCAGAAGCGAGGAGGCCGCCTCGAGAACCTCGTCCACACCAGCGACCGGCAGGGCACTTGTCCGGCTACGAGTCGCTTGGGTGAAGTCCGAATATTTGATCTTCACGGTCACCGTCTTGGCGCCAATGCCGCCTGCCTCGCAGTAACGCCAGACCTTTTGCGCGAGCGGCTGCAGTTCCGCTGTCGCCAGTGCGAGATCGCTGATATCTTCGACAAAGGTATCTTCCGCACCAATGGATTTTCGGATGCGGTTGGCTTTGACCTGGCGTTCGTCGATGCCGCGGGCAATCCCGTAGAAATATGGTCCCGACTTGCCGAAATGCTCCTGCAGAAAGGCGAGGGATTTCGATTTCAGATCGAGCCCCGTCTCGATACCGTATTTGCGCATGCGCTCGGCGGTTGCCGGACCGACGCCGTGGAATTTCTTGACGGGAAGCGTCTCGACGAAGGCCGGGCCGTTTTTCGGCGTTATCACCGCCTGGCCATTCGGCTTGTTGAGATCGCTCGCCATCTTGGCGAGGAACTTGTTGTATGAAATGCCTGCCGAAGCATTGAGCCCCGTGACCTGCTTGATTTTCGTCCGGATTTCCAGCGCGATCTCGGTGGCAATCTGCATGCCCTTCAGGTTTTCGGTGACATCGAGATAGGCCTCATCGAGCGAAAGGGGCTCGATAAGCGGGGTATATTCCGCAAAAATCTCGCGGATCTGCTGAGACACAGCCCTGTAGACCTCAAAACGCGGCGGCACGAAGATCAGGTCCGGGCATTTGCGCTTCGCAGTGACCGACGGCATGGCGGAGTGGACCCCGAAGGCGCGGGCCTCATAGCTTGCCGCCGCCACCACGCCGCGTGCTGCTGACCCACCGACCGCGAGCGGCTTGCCGCGGAGTTCGGGATTGTCCCGCTGCTCGACCGAGGCGTAAAACGCATCCATGTCGACGTGGATGATTTTTCGAACACGGCTCGTGTTTATATCCGTGGCGGCGGTCTCAGTATTCACGTTGCAAATTCCGTGCGACTCTTCTGCTCTGGGGGGGCGAAACAAAAGAGGAACATACCATTCTTGAAGGCGATATCAAACCGTCGTTGCGACACAAGGGGCGACTTTGAAAACGGCGCTGCGTCATACGTGTCGCCACCACCACCTTGTGATGTGCGCGAGGCTTCCTATCTCTTGGCTGTCCCCCTCACGGAGCCTCAATATGGGCCATTTCAAATCCGATTCGCTTCCAGATCTATATATGGAGATCCTTCCGCCCGAGCGTGGTGAGGAAACGCGGGCTGATGCTAAGACCTGTCTTTGCTGTCGCAGAAGGCGGTCGGCGTCGAGGATGGACGATGATGGCTGCGGCATATGCGACGAATGTCTAGCCGCGTGACGAAAGGTACCAGAGAACTGCTGCCTCTCGACTTCCGGCAGTTCGAACGTGCCCTTGCCCAGCTGCCCGATGGCTATACAGAGGGATATTTTCAGGGCCGTCCGTGGGGCGCTACCGTCAAGCGGTCCGCTGACGGCAAAAGACTGTGGCTCTACGGTGAAGAACTCGGCGCGACGGATATCGTCAGCTTCAATCTCTATTTTCTCTCCGACGAAAAAGCTGTCCTCAAGCCATGCGAAATGTCTTCAGCGAAGGTTTTAGATTTCGTGCTGGGCTTCAGCCCTATTCTACCGGCGCGGCCGGAACCTATTTGCGCACCAGGCTAAAGGTAAAGTGACTGCCACGATGATAATCGATGGCATAAATCACCGGAATGCCGGCATCGTTGAAGCAGGTTTCGGTGATGAGAAGGGCAGGACCGAAGTCTTTGAGATCGTGGCGCTCGGCCACGCTTTGAGGCAGCATGACCGCGCTGACGGAGGCGGATGACATTCTCGGGCGGTGCCTGTACTGCTCCAGCAGCGATAGCAGAGATCCGCTCCAGTCGACATCGTAAAGTCGGGCAGGGACGATGCTGCGCGGCACATAATCCAGGCAATACATGATCGGATTATCGTTTTCGAGGCGTAGCCGCTCGAGCCGAATGACGGTTTCCTTGTCTTCGAGCTGCAAATGCTTGGCAATCGTCGCGTCAGGCACCTCTTCCGAAATCGACAGCACCTTGTTTACGGTCGTATAGCCATAGGCATGCGTCATGTCGGTGACGCTTTCGAAGACGGTAATCGGGCGGTCGACATGCACGGCTGAAATCGCGGAGACGAAGCGGCCGCGGCCATGTTCCACATAGATATCGCCTTCCTGCTCGAGCAATTTCAGCGCCTCGCGCAAGGCTGGTCGGGATACGTTGAAGCGCTGCGTCAGCTGGGCTTCGGTCGGCAATTTCTCGCCGGGCCGCAATCCTTCGCTTTGAATGAGGTCGGCGATACGGTCGCGAAGCTGGATCACGATGGTGCGCGTATCGCGAATAGACTCGTTCAAATCATGCCTCTCCAAACTCTTTCACTCAACTATCGTCTTGTCTGACAAATATGAATTGGTCAAGAGGTGGCTCTGGAGGTGAGCGCCTTTCCAGCTCGGCAACTGAGCCTTGAAAACAGGGTCAGCCGTCGCTTGGGCGTCTTGACAGGTAAATTCAATGATGTCAGTTGTCTTACAACTTTGCTTGATGGGCGAAGGTCATCACCGAGTGCGTCCGCGCGACGTCACCAACCGAGAGAGTTCCATGCTGAATTTTGACGAAGAACGATTTCTGCGTATCCAGTCCGGCGCTTTGGTGCTGGCACAGCGCCTCGATCACGTGATAGGCACCTGCCTGGCCGCCGGCGCGCAGAACGTATTTTTCCTGGGAACCGGCGGCGCCGCGATTCTCATGCAGCCGGCTGCCCAGCTGCTGCAGCGCAACTCGCGCTTTCCTGCGTTCATTGACCTGACAGCCGAGCTGTTTATTTCGTCATCGGTAAACCTGACAGCCAAATCCATCGTTGTCATGCCGTCGCTTTCTGGCACGACAAAGGAAAGCGTCGCGCTGCTTTCGAAGCTCAAGGAGATCGGTGCCACGGTCCTGACGTTGGTGGGGCATCAAGAGACGCCACTCGGCAAGGGTGGCGACCACGTATTCGTCAACTTCGCCGAAGACGATACGTCCTGCGAGTCCTTCTATCTGCAGTCGCTCATCATCGCACTGTCGATCATGAAGCATCGCGGCGAGATTTCGAACTACGACGGCATTCTCGGCGAACTGGCGACGCTACCCAGGCTGCTGCTTGAGGTAAAGCGCGCTTTTGAGGGCAAGGCAGAGGCCTATGCCAGGGCTCTTGCGGCGTCCGATTATCACATCATCATCGGCGCCGGAAACGTCTGGCCCGAAGCATTCTATTACGGCATGTGCATCCTGGAAGAGATGCAGTGGATCCGCACGCGTCCCGTTCACGCGTCCGACTTTTTCCACGGTACGCTTGAATTGGTTGATAAAGAGGTCAGCGTTATCCTGTTCAAGGGCGAGGACGCCTACCGCCCATTGGCCGAGCGGGTTCAGAATTTCGTGCCCAACTATACGCAGAAGCTGACGGTTCTGGATACGGCCGACTTCGCATTGCCGGGAATATCGGCCGAGGTTCGCGCGTTGATTTCGCCCGTGCTGCTTGCAACCGTGCTGGAGCGCATCAGCGCCCATCTCGAGGTCTTGCGAAATCATCCGTTGACCACCCGTCGTTACTATAAGCGTGTTGCCTATTGAGCCATTGTGGCAAGAGGGAAGACCGCCGCAGGTGTTGGAGGCACTTGCGGCGGTCCGTTGTCTTGAAGACAAGGATTTTCTTGGGGGGATGAATGCCGCGGTTCCGATTTGCAAGTGTCGGAGATAATTGCATCGATCGATTTTTGCCGCCGGTAAGCCAGTCGCTTGTCGGCGGCAATGCCGTGAACGTCGCTGTACAGCTCGCCCGGCTCGGTCAATCGGCCGCTTATTTCGGGGCGGTAGGCGAGGATGCGGACGGCGTACGGACGAGGCAAACACTCGAAGCAAATGGCGTCGAAACCGCTCGTCTTCGCATTTGCCCAGGCCTGACCGCCTATACTGACATCGAGCAGACGCCCGTGGGTGACCGGATCATGGTCTTTGAGGAGTTCGGTGTCTGCGCCGGCTACCGGCCGAGCGAAAGCGATCTCGCCGTCCTGGAGGCGGTCGATCATGTCCATATCGGCTGGATGGATGATGGCGGCGCCTTGCGCCGCCGGTTGGCTGCACGGGGCGTCAGCGTGTCCCAGGATATTTCCGTCAATGCAAGCCTGGAAAATCTGGGCGTCGAAGGGCTATCGGTCGCGTTTGCGTCCGCGGGCGCGCGCGGCAAAAGGGCGGAAACCATGCTTCGCGATATGCTCGAAGGCGGTGCGCGCTGCGCTGTCGTGACCTGCGGGGCGGAGGGAGCAATTGCCTCACATCGGTCCGAAAGGGCTGAAATCGATATTGCAAGGGTGCAAGTCGTCGATACGACAGGGGCGGGAGACAGCTTTATCGCAGGCTTTCTGGCTGCTTTCATCGCTTCCAGGCCGCTGGCGGCATGCATGGAGGCCGGACGCGACTGCGCGGCAATCACCTGCACCCATGTCGGCGGCTTCCCGCAGCAACCATCGCTGCTTTAACCCATGCTAGCGGCATATGGTACCAAGCCGGTTTGAAGACTGGGGCGCACCGTGGCAGCGCTCAGGGCGTTCCCGTCATTCTTCAAATCACGGAAACGCCCTGGAGCCAGCAGTAGGAAATTATCGCGCGTTGAAACGACCAAATCGCTCTTCGATGCGGGACTGAAGGAATTCGAGCGCCATGGACAGGATCCAGTAGATCATCGACGCCGTGATGAGCATTTCGATGTGGCGGAACTCCGTCTGGCCCTGGGTACGCGCCAGATACATGATCTCCCAGACGCCGACGACCGAGACCAGCGAGGAATCCTTCAGCATGGCGATGAACTGATTGCCCGTCGGCGGGATGATGACACGCATTGCCTGCGGCAGGATCACCAGGAACATCGTTTGGTTCGGGCTGAGCCCGAGAGCCGTTGCACCCTCGGATTGGCCGCGCGGAATGCTTTCGATGCCGGCCCGGAAAATCTCGGTCATATACGCGCCATAGCAGAGGGAAAGAGCCAGAATGCCGGCCGGTATGGCGCTGATGACATAGCCCACCTGCGGCAGGCCGAGATAGATGATGTAGATCTGCATCAGAAGCGGCAGGCCGCGGAAGAGCGAGGTGTAGAACGTCGCCAGGCCATAGACGACGCCATTCCGCGAGAGCTTCGCGATCGCTCCGGCAAGGGCTATGGCGGTGGCGATGACGATCGAGATCGCGGAGATGTAAAGCGTTGTCACCACGCCTTGCGAGATCAGGAAGCCAATCTTCTTTGCGATGAAGGCGTAGGAGAGATCGAAGGTATAGAAGAAGAGCATCAGCAGAATGAGCAGCTCCATCCAGACGCCGACGATCTGCTGACTGCGCGGCAGGAGCCTTAGAAGCTTGATGTTGACGGCAATGATCAGGGAGATGAGCACGGCCGAGACGAGGCGGCTCGCCTGCGGACTGTCCGTCAGCCAGCCCAGCGTCATGGGCACAAGCTTGCCGATCCAGGCGGAACTTATTCCGAGCGTGTAGAGGACCGCCGTCATCAGCGTCAGCATGATGAGCAGCCCGGTTCGCCGGGCCGCGTCCGGATAGTTCAAAATCAGTCTTCCAAGCACCATCGTTCCCCTTGATGATCTTCCTGGAACGGTTCAGCTTTTGATGGAAAGGCTGAACCGTTCCAGCTCTTTATTTCCTCGCAATTCCGGACGGAAAGCCGCTGCGCACTTTTCCTGGAGCTGCCCTAGGCGGCTCTTTCACGCCACCAGTCTTGTGCCTGCAGTTTCCAATAGGTGAGCTGCGCTGCCGCAAGTCCGGCAACCCCGCCCGCCCATACGAGACCGAAGGGCTGAAACAGGCGATAGCGATCGGATTGTCCAAGAATGCCCTCGGCCACGATCTTTCCGCCCATCGCCGTCGTGTTGAGGCCATGGCCGCCAAAGGCCGTGCAGTGCCAGACGCCCGGCATCATCTCGCCGATTTGTGGCATAAGGTGACGGGCATAAGACATAAGGCCGGACCAGGCGAGTTCGGTTTTGAGGTCGGAGAGCTGCGGGTAGGTGCCTGTCATCTCGCGGCGCAGCTCTCGAGCCAATGCCGCAGGCGAGGCTGCGCGCGTGGTGATGCGCCCGCCCCAGAGAAGGCGTTTGCCATCATCGACGACGCGGTAATAGTCGCCCGCCCGGCGATTGTCACCGATTGCGCTGCTTGTCGCGATTGCCGTGGCGATCAGCTCGGGGTTTTCCTCCGAGATCATGACGTAGGTGGCAATCGGCAGGAAGGAGCGCTTGAGCTTGCCGACCAAGGGGCCGGTATAGCCGCCTGTCGTCAGCACGACCCGCCGTGCCTTCACATGGCCATGCGTCGTTCGCACGATTTTTTCCGGGCCGGAAAGCTGGCAGTCGGTTGCTGCAGAGTTTTCATAAATCCGCCCGCCCAGTCGCTCGATTTCGCGGGCCATCGCCCGCAGATAGTTCAACGGATGGATATGGAAGGATTTCGGGCTGCGCAGCGCCTGGAAATAGCGATTGGATTTCAGAATGGTGCGGATCTGGCTGCGGTCCATGTATTCGAGGTCGCTGCCGAAATCGCGGTTCATTTCCTCGGCGTATCTTTTCAGGCTATCGCCGCCATCATACCGCAAGGCACTGATAATGCCGGGTGTCGGCCTGGCGTCGGTGATATTGAGATCCCGGATGGTGTCGCGCACGAAATCGACACCTTCGATCGAGAGACGATGGATAGCCTTTGCCCTTTCCGCGCCGGTAACGCGTGCGATTGCGGAACTGTCCGTCGCAAAGCCGGCACTGACGAAGCCGCCGTTGCGGCCGGATGCACCGAAGCCGATAGATTCTGCCTCCAAAACAACCACCGCCAATTTGGCGCGCGCGAGCTGCAATGCGGTTGTCAATCCGGCAAGGCCGCCGCCGATAATGACCGTGTCGCATTCTGTGGAGCCGTTGAGCGACGGGCGGTCGCTCGCTTCGGTCATTGTCCGGCGATAGTAGGTATCAGGGTACGACATGGTCGCTCTTTCAAGGTAATCTGCAAAGGAGGCAGGTCAGGGCAAGGCGCCGCCCCGACCCATTTGCGATCAGTCGACGCTATAGTCGGCGCCATACCACTTTTTGGTAAGCGTCCCGAGCGTGCCGTCTGCCTTCATCTGCTTGATGATCTCGCCGACCTTGGCAGTCCATTCCGCATCGCCTTTTTCCGCAATGATGACGAGCGGTTCGCGGAAGGCATATTCGCCCGCGATGACGCGCAGCGGATAGCCATTCTTGATGGCGTTCTGGGCTGTCTGTTCCGGTGCTATGACGGCATCGAGACGTACGCCTGGGCCGAGGCGCAGATCGTCAAACGGCAGCATGGAGTCGGCAAAGGTGCGGACTTCGCCGGGCTCGACCTTATATTGGACCGGCGGCAGGCCGGGTGCATCGATCTGCAGATTGCGGCGAATGAAATCTTCCGAGGTCGTCGCAGTCTCGACGCCGATAACCTTGCCGTTGAGATCGGCAACGGTCTTCAGCGGGCTGTCCTTGTGTACGACGTAGACATAGGGGCTGTAGTAGTAGATGCCAGCAAAGTCGATGACCTGAGCACGCGACTTGGTGGGCGTAACGGAGCCGACGCCGACATCATAGCGCCCTTGCCAGTGACCGCCCGTAAGGGTTGCCCATTCAGGCGTCTGGAAACTGACTTCGACGCCCAGGCGCTTGCCGATCTCCCGGGAGACGTCGATATCAAATCCAACCATTTGGTTGTTGTCATCAAGAAAGCTCTGCGGCGGCCAACCGCTATTCGTCGCAACCACCATGCTCTTTTTCGACAAGACGCGGTCAAGTGTTGTACCGGCGTGCGCAACGGATACCATGGCGAACGCCGCCGCAGCGATCGCCATACCTTTCAAGAAATTGTTCATAGATCCTCCAATGCCAGACACTTGTTCCACCTTATGTAAGATGTCTGACAACTGAACTAGATTGCATCAGGCGCGGGGTGTCAAGAGTCCTGTCTCGGAAAGTTAATGATAGCTCGGAAGTAACTAATGAATTCCGGGCATAACTGTCCTCGGCGGCATAACTCATCAGCAAAGTCGTGAAGATCATCGAGGCAAGCTGTCAGACGAGTTTATGTCTTTTGGTGCATCAATGGATGGGTTGTGGCTTCGATTGCGGGACTAAATGAAGAGGGGCGGCATCAAAAAACTCGGCAGACGCCGGGAACATCCAGGGATATGGGCGCCGAACGGATTGATCGCGCTTTGCTGAAAAGGCCGCCGGCTTGAAGCCCTGCGGGCGCGTTGAGACGGGCACGAGGCCTTACCGCAATGGTGGACTGTTCTTTGCAATATGAGGTCATGATGAAGGACTTGCGGGTGAGCGCTGACCCCTCGAGAATTTGGCCACCCGCGGACTGAGCGGCATGTCTGATCTATAGTTATCTTGTTTTGCGGATGCTCAGCCGTTCACCGCACTGGATGCCTTAGGAGCCAACAGATCCTCCGGCACCATGACAAAGTCGAAAGAGGCGTGCCACTTGTTTAAGCCTTCGCTGCGCTCGAAGTCGGCGATCAACGAAGATTTGACGCCGAAGACGGCATCGGATTCGAGATAGGCATCACCGCCTGTGAAAATATGCGTGACGATCTTTTGATGGCCCGACGCTGTCACCAGGAAATGCATGTGGGCCGGGCGGTAAGGGTGGCGGCTGAGGGCAGCAAGAAGCTCGCCGACAGGCCCGTCGTCGGGAATGGGGTAGCTGACCGGCTTGATGCCAACGAAGCTATAGGCGCCGTCGGAATCCGTGACGAAGCGGCCGCGATTGTTCCATTTCGGCTGTAGCTCCGGCTGTTGCACGTCGTAAAATCCGTCGGCGTTATCAGACCACACATCGATCATCGCGCCTTGGACGGGGTTGCCATCGAGGTCGATCACCCGCCCTTCGAAGAGGCAGCTTTCCCCCTTGCCATCCAGGCTGATGCTTTCGCCCTTCTCTCGGACCGGCGCATCGGCTACATAAAACGGGCCTAAAACAGTGTTCTCCGTCGCACCGGCGGGACGGCGATTGCCAATGGCATCGACCAGCATGGAGAGGCCGAGCACATCGCTCAGCAGGATATACTCCTGCCGCGTATCGGTGCAGGTTTTGCCCGTACGCGTGAGGAAGTCGATGGCGATCTCCCATTCCTGCTGGGTCAATTCGACGTCTTTGACGAAATCATGCAAATGACGAACCAGGCTTGTCATCACCTTCTGTATGCGCGGCGAGGCCGCATCCCCCATCCGGCAGTTGACGGCGTCGACGGAGTTTTCTTCGGTGAAATAGCCGGTCATATGTTGTTCCTCCCTCACGCCGCCGGGCCAAGCCGTGCCGCGAACCAGTCGGCGACGAGCGCCGTTCGTTCGAAGCTGTGATTGTATATCGTGTGCTCGCCATCGGGCCAGACATGCAGCACTGCCTCGCCGGTGGCGGCATCGAGGAACGGCTGTTGATCTTCCAGCGTCACGAGCGGATCCGCGCCACCATGCAGGACGAGAAGCGGGCATGCTATGCGCTGTTGCGTCGGGTCGAAACGCAACTTCGCCATCACGGCCTCGATCACCGCTCGGTCTTCGCTGCCTATCATCGCAGCGCTCTGCTCGAAGGCCGTTCGGAATGGCAGGATAGCCGGCCGGGCGAAGGAGCCGTTGATGCAGCAGGCGCCGATCCGGCTGTCGCTGCTTGCCGTTCGGGCGGCCCATAGGCCGCCATAGCTGTTGCCCCAGATACCGGGCGTGCCAAGCGAGGGGTCGGCCACGATGAAATCGACCCAGCGACCGAAGGCGGCTTCTATGCCCTCTTGAAGATAGAGCCCCTGTTCGATCCTGGTCTCACCCTGGCCCGGTCCCTCGGCCAGGATGGTGGCCAGGCCGCGCCGCGCAAGTTCCCGGGCAAGCGGAAGATAGGCTACGCCCCAACCACTTTGCCCGCCGAAAAGGATGACGGTGCCACATGCCGCTAGGCTCGCCGGGCGCACCAGCCAGCCGATCAGGCGCTTTTCGGAAAATTTCGTTTCGACGCGCTCGAAAGGCAGATCGAAGACGGGGCCGAGCCGTCCGCAAGCGGCAATCAGCTTGCGGTACAATTCGACCTTGCGGGGCTCGTCGAAATTAAAGGCCATCTGCGCGAAGACCAGCGCCGCGATGCAGCGCCGCCGCGCCTCGGCCGCCGTGACGACGCGTCCTTCGGCTTCGGCCCTGTCGGCCTGTGCCAGGCGCTCGGCAGCGATGGCTTCGGCGATTACGTCCCAGGGTTCGCCCTCCGAAGTGCGCGCATGAAGGCGGCTCGCATCCGCATGGTCCATACCGCAATCCAGAAGCCGGGTCATGGCCATGGCGCGTTGGTGAGCGAGGTTCGCCTTGACGACGAGATCGTCCGTCACGCCCGTGCCTCCATCATCGCCTCACGGGTCAGCGTCGGCCTGCCTTGCCAATACAGGCTGTCGCGCAAGTCACGCAACAAGTCGGGTAGGTCGCCGAGCTGGCGGACTGCGCCATACATCAAAAAATCCGGGCGGCGAAGATAGGCCGCAAAGCCGTTTGTATTCAGGAAGTCCAGCTGGACACCATCAAGGTCCGCGGCATGATCCGGAGCGGCGTCGCTGTCGCCGACGATGATCCAGTGGCCGCCGATCTGTTCGAAGAAGGAGAGGCTTTCCGGGTCGAGATAGCGAGCCGGATCGGCGTGGCTGACGATCATGAAACCGCGGCCGGCCACCTCATCCATCAGGCCCTCATGCCCTTGAAGCCGCACTCGGCCCTGTGGCGTCGGTGCGCCGGTCGCAGCGTGAAGGCCGCCGTCTGCCTCGACGCGAACGACACCGGTCTCGACCTTGGGGAATGGCGGCGGTGGCGGCATCTTGCCCGATAGGAAGAGCGCGTTGCGTTCGGCGACCTTCTGCGGATCGTCCTCGTTGGCGACCTTGCCGAGCATTGTTGACATCTCGGTGATCTGCGTGACGTGCGGGCGTCTTTCCGCCTCGTAGGTGTCCAGAAGCTCTGGGCCTGCCTTGCCTTGAAGCACCAGATCCAGCTTCCAGGCAAGGTTGGCGCTGTCGCGGATAGCAGAACAGGCGCCCTGGCCCATATAGGGCATCATCGTATGGGCAGCATCGCCCACCAACATGATGCGCCCCTCTTTCCAGCTCTTGGTGATTGCCGGATCGAAGGTGTAGACGACGTTGCGGATTGGCCTGATCTCATCCAGCCCGACGCCGTGCTGGTCGCGCAGCCAGGCAAGCCCGTTCTTGATGTCTTCCCAATAACTGGTTTCCTCACCCGGCAGCACGCGCATCTCGAACCGCACGCGGGATTTGCCGATCGGCATGTACATATGCGCGCGTGCCGGGTCGCAGTAAATCGAGGTAATGGCAAAGCGGTCGCCCAGATCCCTGACATATTCCGAATCGAGATTCAGCCAGCGTTCGTGGTGACCATATTGATGCCGTTCCACGCCGAGCGCGCGGCGCGTGAAGCTGTTGGCGCCGTCGGCGCCGATGACATAGTCGACCTCGATGCGGCGGAGATTTTCACCGTCGCCGGAAACTGTTTTCCACGATCCGTCCCAGGGGCGGGCTACCACAAGAACCTGGTCGTCCCGTTGCTCAAGCTTCGAAACTTCCCAGCCGCGCAGAAACTCGACGTTCGGCAGCGAGGTGGCGCGGGCATAGACAGCATCCTCGATCTCCGGCTGGAAGATCGAAATATGGGCGGGAAAGCCGCATTGCTTGCCCTTCCAGTCGAGGTCGATCAGGATGTTTCCCTGATCGTCAAGGTAGTGATAGGTGTCGATCGCCTTTGCATCGCGAAGCGCATGATCGATGTCGCCCGCCGAAGCGACGAGACGCGCCGTCTCTCCATCGATATGGCTGAGGCGGGGTAGGCCGTAGGGTTCGGGCCAGCGCTCGATGACGATCACCTGATGCCCGGCCTGGCCAAGAAGCGAAGCGGCGATGAGGCCGGCAGGTCCGCATCCGATGATGGCGACGTCTCGGCGCTCGGCTGGCGCCGAGGTTGTTGATTGGCTCATGTTTTCCTCCCGTATCCGATATTTCCGGCCCCTGCACTCAGGTCGTCGGAGCATCTCCTCGCCACGCCGCCGCCAGCAACTGGCGGATATCGGTGCGTGTCACTTCCCGCGGATTCCAATAGGGGTTGGCCGTGGCGATCTCGGCGGCGCGGTCGAGGTCCGCCTCCTGCAATCCGATGTCCTTGAGCGCCGTTGGCGCGCCGATCCTGACCGCGAAGTCATGCAGTGCCGCGCCCGGCGCGGTTGTACCGAAAATCTCGGCTATCGGCTGCAGCTCGGCAGCAGCTGCCCCCGCATTGAAGGCGATGGCGTGCGGCAGGATGATTGCGTGGGTCTCTGCGTGGGGCAGATCGAACGTCCCGCCGAGCACGTGGCAGAGCTTGTGATGTAGTGACATACCAACCGTGCCCAGAACCGTGCCGCAGAGCCAGGCGCCGTAGAGCGCGGCGCTTCGCGCAGACAGATCTCGTGGCGCTTCCGTTATTTGCGGCAGGGCTTCGGCAAGCGCTCTTAACCCCTCGACTGCCATCAGCGATGAAATAGGATTGCGATCGCGGGCATAAAGCGCTTCGGCGGCATGCGCCATGGCGTTAAGACCGCTGGTTACCGTCATCGGAACGGGCAGGCCGAGTGTCAGTTCCGGATCATAGATCACCACTTCCGGCAGGATGGAGGCCGCACGCACGGTTTCCTTGCAGCCCGCCTGAGTTTGTCCAAGGATCGGCGTTACCTCGGAGCCGGCATAGGTGGTGGGGATAACGATTTGCGGCGTATCGAGACGATAGGCGATGGCCTTGCCAAGCCCGGTTGTCGAACCGCCTCCGAAGGCGACGGTGCAGTCCGCACCGCTGTCCCGCATCGCCTGAAGTGCCAGTTCGGTGATCTCCACCGGCGTATGCATGGTCGCCTGCGCAAAGGTTCCGACGGCGCGCTCCCCCAGCAATGCGGCAATGGTCTCGGCATCCTTGGCTTGCTGCGGAGTGGAAAGGACAAGCGCCCGCCTGCAGCCCAAGTCGGCAATGGCTTGGGCGACCTGCTTCCGCATACCGGCGCCGAAAAGGACCTTTGCTGGCGATCCCTGATAATTGAATGGTCTCATCAGTTCCTCCCCCAGCTGCGGATATACCGTTGTGGCTGGTCACTCTGATTGAAAGAGACTGTAGCTCCGGGCCGAGATAAATTCGAATAATGATGTTTAATGACAACATAACAGTATGGTATGTTATGAAGAGATGACACTGAGGGGAGATGCGGTCTTGCAGATCGATCCGCGCCATCTGCTGCAGATCTGGGCTATCGTCGATGCCGGCGGCCTGTCGGAGGCTGCGGCAACGCTCGGCATGACACAGCCTGGTCTCTCACGCACGATCGCCTATCTAGAAAAACGGCTTGGCGAGCCGCTCTTCTTGCGCAATCGTCGCCCCATGGAGCCAACGCCTCTGTGCCGGGATCTTGCCGATCTTGGTGCGGCCGTGCGGCGCGCTACGGCGCGGGCGAGCGATGTCGCCGAGTCATTCCGACGCGGTGAGCGCGGCGACATCAGGATTGGGGGCACACCGTTCTTCATGGATGCGCTCGTTTCGGCGATGGTCGGAAGCTTCCAGAGAACGCGACCCAATGTCCGGATCGAGCAGGTCTATGGCTATACGGCGAGCCTTGCCGAGAAGATCAGGACGGGGCAACTCGATCTTGCCATCTGTCCCGTCGAGGTTTTTGCCGATGGCGACCTGACCTTCGACCCGATCCTGACCGGGCGCAATGTCATCGCCTGTCGCGCCGGTCATCCGCTTCTGGCTTCCAAGGCGCTTCGGCCCGCCGACCTTCTGCAGTATCCCTGGGTAGAGCCGCCCGCCGGCAGTCCGCTGAGTACCGATCTCAGAACTGCATTGATCAACCTCGGTGCCGAACATGTGCGCATCAATTTCTCCGGCGCCTCCTTGGCCGGGATCTTGGCGCATCTCGCCAATTCGGACGGTTTGGCAGTGCTTCCCTTCGGCGTGGTTTTTGCCCGACGGGACACCGACAATATTACAGCACTGCCGTTACTGCCGAGCGGTGTGCCGCGTGCCCTGGGCTTCGTGCAATCAAAGCTGATGCCACCGGGTCCGGCTGCACTGCAGCTCAAGATGCATGTCCTCTCCGCATTTGCCGGCCTGAAACCAGAGATGGAGCGCTATGCGCTTCATTGCGGGCTTGGCGGAATTGCCGAGCGGCCCAACTCAACAGATTGAGGGCTTGCGACTTCGACTTGTCGGCGGTTCCGGCTCGATCAGGGAGTAGGCGATTTACCGTATGACACGATCCATGCCGGTGGCTCCTGCTCCTTGCTGCCGTCAACTTTTACGCCGTGATCGCGCGCCCAGCGATATCCCCACATCGGTCCGAACTTGGTTACGAACCGGGGCGAACTGGCATAGGCTGGATGGGCCTGCGCCTCGTCGAGCGATGCAAAGCGGTAGCCGGACGCCTGGAAAATTTCGAGCAATCGATCCATGACCGATGCGTTGATGCGGTTCAGGTGGAGCAGCATGACCGCCGGGGGCTCGCAACCGAGAACCTGCCTGTTGAGATCGGCATAATAGGCGATTTCGGTACGGCTATAGTCCAGATAGGCGGTTTCGATGCGTTGGCGCATGTCCTCGTCGCCAACAGTCAGCGCATGTTCGTGGGCGGCGTCGAAAAGATAGTCGGACGTATCGATCGTCGACGCTGCTATTCGGTAGCCGCGCTCTCTGAGTACCGTTTCGAAGGCCTCCCGCCGATCGGCGATGTCGCCGACATGATTGTAGGGAAACCTGAAGAACCTGAGCGATCGCCCAGCCTTCCGCACCATCGGATCGATGGTTGCTTCCCCGTCGGTCACCTCGCGGCGGAATTCGTCAAGGCTGAGGTCGTTGCTATCCCTATGGCCGAAGGAATGATTGCCCAATTCCAGGTGTCCTTGATTCCACGGCGCGAGCAGGATTTCTCCTATTTGTCCCAATGCTCGCACGCGTCTCTCAACCACAAACCCGGTTGCGGGCGCGCGATAGCGGTCCAGAGCTGCCAGTATCGATGCGTTTGCGTCTCTTGCGGCGTCCAGCGTGTTTTGAGCTTCAGGGTCGCCGGCAATGCTGTAGGGAAGATCGTCGAAGGTAATCGCCACGCTTCGCTGCGATGGCGCGGAGCACGGCTCCTGCCGCAAGGCCTGAGCGCCGGCGTGATATGAAACAGCAGTAAGCGCCACGGCGCTCGCTATCGCCCACCGAAATAGGGATCGCAGGCCCCTCGCAATGCCTGTGCTTTTTCTCTGAATCGACTTCACTGGCCTCGCTACTTCTCGACATATCAATGTGAGGTTAAAGTGCGAGGGTTGCAACAGTATTGCGTGTATCGCGAACAATCACTCTCGGTGAAGCGCATGGAGCGCTGCGGCGTCTCGATGTGACGGCACAGCAGCTCCATAGGTGAGCCACGGGACAATGGGCGGCCGTGAGGCGGTCGCCGTGGTTGAAATCGTTGCGCCTTCCATGTGCTTATTGGGCGAGCGTTCTCAACTCGGTTGGATTGTCAATAATCAGGTCTGCTCCCGCGGCTTCAAGCTCGTCCCGGTTTCCGTAGCCCCAGAGAACGCCGACGGCGCGCATCCGGTTGGCGTGGGCACCGATAATGTCGAATTTCCGGTCGCCGATCATCAGGCAGTCCTCGGCTGCCAGCCCGGTATCCTTGAGAATATGTGCCAGCAATTCCGGCTTATGATCCAGGCCGGCGCCGGGCACGGAGCCATATATGCCCTGGAAGCGGTCCGACAATCCATGATTGTCGAGGATACGCTGCGCGAAAGTCTGTCGCTTCGACGTCGCAAGAAGGAGGTGGACGCCTCGGGAATGCAGCTCGACTAGCGTCTCGCGGATACCGGGATAGAGTTCGCTCAAGAGAAGGCCCCGATCCCCGTAGTCGGCGCGGTAGGCGTCGACAGCCTCAGCGACACGGTCATCACCGAATGAGCTCAGAAGATACCGCATCACATCCTCGATAGGCGGTCCTATGATCGAGCGGATATCCATCTCTGGGTCAGTTTCGTGGCCGAGGGCACGCAGCGCCGCACGGCAGCTGGAAAGGATACCCGGTTGGGAATCGACCAGCGTTCCGTCGAGATCGAGAAGGAGGTTGGAAGCGGTGTGAGGCACGAGAACTCGCTTTCTTGATGTGGGTCAAAATAGGTTGTTCATAAATGCTGATATCGTGGCCGTGGGTCAACGGAGGCCAGCGGCAATGTGATGGTGGCAGCGCCGCTTTTCCCAAACCATACGGTTGGCCTGCGGGTGCTCTCGATCATGGTCAGCGTTTCTGTGCCGACATCTCCCTGCGAAACGCAGCGGGGCTTCTCGCCGTCCACTTTCGAAATGCGCGATGGAAGGCGCTTGGTTCGGAAAAGCCAAGGCGTGTGGCGATCTCTCCGACACCGAATTCGGTCGTTTGCAGCATCTCGATCGCAAGGTCGCGGCGGATCTCATCTCTGATCGCAGCGTAATTCTGGCCCTCGGCATGCAGGCGATGGCGCAGGGTCGAAGGCGACATGCGCATTTGCGCAGCCAGCTCATCGAATGCCATCCAGGAGGTCGGCGGCAATTGCCTGAGCCGCTTGCGCACGCTTGCCGCAAGGCCTGCGTCGTAGCGATAGCGCACGAGGATATTGGCCGGCGCATTGCGCAGAAACTGCTTCAGGGCCTGCTCGCTGCGTGTTACCGGGAGTTTGAGCAGCGAGACATCGAATGCGAGCCTGCTGACCGGCTGCGAGAAGCGCACGGGCGCTCCGAAGAATTGCCGGTAGTCGGCGCCATGATCCGGCTCGTCGCAGCGAAAATCGACCATACGCAGAGGGATGCGGCGGCCGATGAGCCAGCAGGCGATGCCGTGCAGCAATATCCAGTATGTTCGATAGGCGAAAGCCGAGCGCGCGCCGGTCAAATCGGTCAGCACTACATGCGCCAGCCCGTCGGCCACTTCGATATGCCCTTTCGGATCCTCAAGCACAACGTTCAAAAACCGGAGCGCCCGCTGCAGCGCCTGATCGAGGGTTTTCGCGTGGAGGATGCAATGGCAGAGCAGCGTAAAGCTGCCGCGATGCATGGGCCTGCCGCCCATGCCGAAGAACTCGTCGTCGATTTCGGCGGCGATGGCGAGCCAGAGAGCGCCGTAGCTTTCGGCTGATATCGGCGCGTCGACGCGGGTGGGGAGGCCGAGCGCCGTCAGCAGCCGCTCTGACGATTTTCCCTGTCGCCGCAAGCAGTCGAGCGCTTCCTCCACGAAAAAAGGTGATATCATCCGCCGTGCGGCTTCCGTCATCGTCATGCCCTATGAAACATGGTAAAACTGGCCGATGGTTTGAGACGCTTTTGTCATCGAATGCAATATCGAGCGGAGATAGAGTAAGGCAAGGCGCGGGGAAAATCGCGTCATCACGGGGGATACGATATTGCGGGCGACCGCATGACGTGTGGAGGCCCTCAGCTGAAATCGACTGGGCTAGAGGAGAGCGACCATGTTGATCCGCGGCAAGACTTTTGTCGTTACCGGTGGCGGTTCGGGCCTCGGGGCCGCGGTCGCGCGCATGCTCACGGGTGATGGCGCCAACGTCGTCATCGCCGACGTCAACGCGGATGCCGGCGCAGCCATCCGCAACGAGCTGGGAGCCGCCGCTGCCTTCATCCAGACCGATGTGACGCAGGAAAGCGATGGCCAGGCTGCCATCGACTTGGCGCTGGAACGCTTCGGTCATTTGCATGGGCTGGTCAATTGCGCAGGCATCGCTCCCGGTGAGAAGGTGATCGGTCGCAACGGCCCGCACCGGCTCGACAGCTTTAGCCGTGCGATCGGCATCAATCTTATCGGCACATTCAACATGATCCGCCTTGCCGCCGCGGCAATCGCAAAGCAGGAGCCGGATGCAGACGGCGAGCGGGGCGTCATCGTCAATACCGCCTCGGTTGCCGCCTTCGATGGACAGATCGGCCAGGCGGCCTATGCCGCCTCCAAGGGCGGCGTCGCCGCCATGACATTGCCCATAGCCCGTGAGCTGGCTCGCAGCGGCATTCGGGTCGTCGCCATCGCGCCCGGCATTTTCGAGACGCCAATGATGGCTGGCATGCCTCAGGAGGTACAGGATTCGCTGAGCAAGAGCGTGCCTTTCCCGCAGCGCTTCGGCAAGCCGGTGGAATTCGCCGCCTTGGTACGCCACATCTGTGAGAACGTCATGCTGAATGGCGAAGTCATCCGTCTTGATGGAGCCTTGCGCATGGCATCGCATTAGCGCCGGATGATTTGGGGTCCGTTCGACCCAAAATCTGAATTCGCTTCAATATCAAAGAGGTAGAGCATGATGTCCTCCGAAAAACGCTCACATGTTTCGGCATCATGCTCTGATACAGGCTCACTACGGGAGGTTTTGATATGACGCAGCAGGATCCGATCGTTATCGTTGGCTCGGCGCGTACGCCAATCGGCGGCTTCCAGGGCGACTTAAAGGATTCCACCGCAGCCGAACTCGGCGCCGCTGCAATCCGCGCTGCGCTCGACCGCGGCGGTATCAGCCCGGATGTCGTCGAAGAGACGGTTTTCGGCTGCGTTCTCCCGGCCGGTCAGGGGCAAGCTCCGGCCAGGCAGGCCGCAATCGCGGCGGGGCTGCCGTTTGCGGCGGGGGCAACCACCGTCAACAAGATGTGTGGCTCCGGAATGAAGGCCGTCATGCTGGCGCATGATCTCATCGCCGCCGGCAGCGCATCGATCGCGGTTGCCGGTGGCATGGAGAGCATGACGAATGCGCCGTACTTGCTCGATCGCGCCCGCGGCGGCTACCGGCTCGGGCATGGCCGTGTGATCGACCATATGTTCCTGGACGGGCTCGAGGATGCCTATGACAAGGGACGCCTCATGGGCACCTTTGCCGAGGATTGCGCTGAAGCCTACCAGTTCACTCGTCCCGCGCAGGACGACTATGCCGTGACTTCCTTGACCAGGGCTCGCAACGCGATCGAGGACGGAGCGTTCGACGCCGAGATCATACCTGTCACCGTGAGGGCAGGGAGGTCGGAGCTGGTCGTCAGCCGCGACGAGCAGCCCGGCAAGGCAAAACTTGAGAAGATTCCGACGTTGAAGCCGGCATTTCGTGAAAACGGCACAGTGACTGCGGCAAACGCCTCGTCCATATCCGATGGAGCCGCTGCGCTGGTGCTCATGCGTCGGTCCCAGGCGGAGCGCGAGGGCATCACCCCGCTTGCAACGATCGTCGGCCATGCCACGCATTCCCAGGCGCCCAATCTCTTTGCGACTGCGCCGATCGGCGCGCTGCGAAAGCTGAGTGAGCGCACCGGCTGGAACCTTCGGGACGTCGATCTGTTTGAAGTCAACGAGGCCTTTGCCGTTGTCGCCATGGCGGCCATGCGCGACCTCGACCTGCCGCATGACAAGGTCAATGTTCACGGTGGCGCATGCGCGCTTGGCCATCCGATCGGGGCATCCGGTGCACGCGTGCTCATTACCTTGCTTTCCGCATTGAAGCGCTATGACATGAAGCGCGGCATGGCCACGCTTTGCATCGGTGGCGGCGAAGCGACCGCGATGGCCGTTGAACTGAATTGACCGGTTTCGAGGAGGAGATCGCGACATGATGCTGAGCGAAGACCAGATCCAGATCCGTGACATGGCGCGTGATTTCGCCCGCGAGCGGTTGGCTCCAGGTGCGGCCGAGCGAGACGAGAAGAGCCGCTTCCCTCGCGAAGAACTGAAGGAGATGGGCGAGCTCGGTTTCCTCGGCATGCTTGTGCCCGAAGCCTATGGCGGCTCGGAAACGGGCGTGATTGCCTATGCCGTGGCGCTGGAGGAGATTGCCGCCGGAGACGGCCCTTGTTCGACCATCATGAGTGTGCACAGCTCCGTCGGCTGCGTACCTATCCTGAAATACGGCACCGAAGAGCAGAAGCAGCGTTTCCTGCCGAAGCTTGCAAGCGGCGAATGGATCGGCGGCTTTGCCCTCACCGAGCCGCAGGCGGGCTCGGATGCCTCCAACTTGAAGACCCGAGCCCGCCGCGACAGCGATCATTATGTCATCGACGGCGCCAAGCAGTTCATCACCTCGGGCAAGAACGGCAATGTCATCATCGTCTTTGCCGTCACCGACGCCAGCGCCGGAAAGAAGGGTATTTCCGCCTTCATCGTGCCGACCGATACGCCCGGCTACGAAGTCGTGCGCGTCGAACACAAGCTCGGCCTGCACTCATCCGACACATGCCAGATCGCCTTTACCGGCATGCGCGTGCCTGCCGAAAACCGGCTCGGCGAGGAGGGTGACGGCTACAGGATCGCCCTGTCGAATCTCGAAGGCGGACGCATAGGCATTGCGTCGCAGTCCGTCGGCATGGCGCGAGCGGCTTTCGAGGCGGCGCGCGATTATGCCCGCGAGCGTATGGCCTTCGGTTCGCCGATCATCGATCATCAGGCGGTGGCCTTCCGGCTTGCGGACATGGCGACCCAGATTGAGGTGGCCCGCCAGATGGTGCTGCATGCGGCCCAGCTGAAGGAGGAGGGGCAGCCCTGTCTCACCGAAGCGTCGATGGCCAAGCTGTTTGCCTCGGAAATGGCCGAAAAGGTCTGTTCCGACGCGATCCAGATCCATGGCGGTTACGGATACATGTCGGATTATCCGGTGGAGCGCATCTATCGCGACGTTCGCATCTGCCAGATCTATGAGGGAACGAGCGACGTTCAGCGCATCGTTATCGCACGCAATTTGTAGGATGTTTGTGGTCGCAGTCGTCGTGGGGAGCAACGGGCGGTGCGGCCGACAATGGAGGTATGACAGGGCATGAACGAGGTTCCAAATCTGAGCCTGCACGTCCCCGAGCCGGCGGTCCGGCCGGGTGGCCAACCGGACTTTTCCAATGTCAAGATCCCGAAAGCCGGATCCGTTCCTCGGCCATCGGTCGATGTGGCGCCCGAAGAAATCCGCGATCTTGCCTATTCCATTATCCGCGTGCTCAACCGTGATGGCGAGGCCGTCGGCCCCTGGGCAGGACTGCTCTCCGATGAGGAGCTTCTGACCGGCCTGCGCAACATGATGAAGCTCAGGGCCTTTGATGCCCGCATGCTGATGGCGCAGCGCCAGGGCAAGACCTCCTTCTACATGCAGCATCTTGGCGAGGAGGCGGTCAGTTCCGCCTTCCGCAAGGCGCTGAACAAGGGGGATATGAATTTCCCGACCTACCGTCAGGCGGGTCTTCTGATCGCCGACGGCTATCCGATGGTCGAGATGATGAACCAGATCTATTCGAACGAGGCGGATCCCCTGCGTGGCCGACAGCTGCCGATCATGTACTCGTCGAAGGACCATGGCTTCTTCACCATCTCCGGCAATCTTGCCACCCAATATGTCCAGGCCGTTGGCTGGGCCATGGCGTCGGCCATCAAAAACGACACCAAGATCGCTGCCGCCTGGATCGGCGACGGCTCGACAGCCGAATCCGATTTCCATTCCGCGCTGGTTTTCGCCTCCACTTACAAGGCGCCCGTCATCCTCAACATCGTCAACAACCAGTGGGCCATTTCGACCTTCCAGGGAATTGCCCGCGGCGGCTCCGGCACCTTTGCCGCCCGCGGTCTCGGCTTCGGCATCCCGGCGCTGCGGGTCGACGGCAACGACTATCTGGCCGTTTATGCCGTCGCCAAATGGGCGGCGGAGCGCGCCCGGCGCAATCTCGGCCCGACCTTGATCGAATATGTCACCTACCGCGTCGGCGCCCACTCCACATCGGATGATCCGAGCGCCTATCGTCCGAAAACCGAGTCCGAAGCCTGGCCGCTCGGCGATCCGGTGTTGCGATTGAAGAAGCATCTGATCGTGCGCGGCGTCTGGTCGGAAGAGCGCCACGCCCAGGCGGAAGCCGAAGTGCTCGATGAAGTTATCGAGGCACAGAAGCAGGCCGAAAGCCACGGCACCCTCCATGCTGGCGGCAAGCCGTCGGTGCGCGACATTTTCGAGGGCGTCTATGCGGAAATGCCCGCCCATATCCGCCGCCAGCGGCAGAAGGCAGGTTACTGACATGGCAAGAATGACAATGATCGAGGCGGTGCGCAGCGCCATGGATGTCTCGATGGGACGAGATGACAATGTCGTCGTCTTCGGCGAAGACGTCGGCTATTTCGGCGGCGTCTTCCGCGCCACGCAGGGGCTCCAGGCCAAGTATGGTAAGACCCGCTGCTTCGATGCGCCGATCAATGAATCCGGCATTCTCGGCACGGCAATCGGCATGGCCGCCTATGGCTTGAAGCCATGCGTCGAAATCCAGTTCGCCGACTACATGTATCCGGCCTACGACCAGATCACTCAGGAAGCGGCGCGCATCCGCTATCGCTCCAACGGCGACTTCACCTGCCCGATCGTCGTGCGCATGCCGACGGGCGGCGGTATTTTCGGCGGACAGACGCATAGTCAGAGCCCGGAAGCACTGTTTACCCATGTCTGCGGACTGAAGGTGATCGTGCCTTCCAATCCCTATGACGCCAAGGGCCTGCTGATCGCGGCGATCGAGGATCCGGACCCGGTGATGTTCCTCGAACCGAAGCGGCTCTACAACGGCCCCTTCGACGGTCATCACGAGCGGCCGGTCACGCCCTGGTCGAAACATGATCTCGGTGAGGTTCCGGAAGGGCACTACACGATCCCGATCGGCAAGGCGGAAATCCGCAGGGCGGGCAGCGCGGTGACCGTTGTCGCCTATGGCACGATGGTGCATGTGGCGCTCGCCGCAGCGGAAGAAACGGGGATCGATGCCGAGGTGATCGATTTGCGCAGTCTTCTGCCGCTCGACCTCGATACGATCGTTCAGTCGGTGAAGAAGACCGGCCGCTGCGTCGTTGTGCATGAGGCGACGCTGACCTCCGGTTTCGGCGGCGAAATCGCCTCGCTGGTTCAGGAATACTGCTTCTATAGTCTCGAGGCGCCGATCGTGCGCGTGACCGGTTGGGACACGCCTTATCCGCACGCCCAGGAATGGGACTATTTCCCCGGTCCAGCCCGCGTCGGCCGGGCCTTGAAAGAAGTGATGGAGGGCTGAAGATGGGTGAGTTCGTCATCAAGATGCCCGATGTGGGTGAAGGTGTAGCTGAGGCGGAACTCGTGGAATGGCACGTCAAGCCCGGCGATCCGGTTCGCGAGGACATGGTGTTGGCAGCCGTCATGACGGACAAGGCGACGGTTGAAATCCCGTCTCCTGTCGAGGGCGTCGTGCTTTGGCTTGGTGCCGAAGTCGGAGACACGGTCGCCGTCAAGGCACCGCTCCTGCGTATCCGGATTGCCGGAGAGGATGGGGATGCAGCGGAGGCGGCTTCCCCTGTCGCGACTGAGCCAGTAGTGAAAGCCGAGGCGGTCGGTGACCGGCCCGCAGAGACGAAACACGCCGCATCGTCTCCAGCGAGACAGGCCGCTGAAGCAAAGATCGCCGAGCCGGAAAAATCCATAGAGCGTCCCGTCGCTCGCGAGGCGGCTGAGCGACCTTTGGCGTCTCCTGCCGTGCGCTTGCGCGCTCAGGAGGCCGGCATCGACCTGCGCCAGGTTATCGGCACAGGCCCGGCAGGGCGTATCGGCCATGAGGATCTCGACCAGTTCATCGCACGCGGCGCCCAACCGGCCCCGGTTGCTGCAACGGGGCTTGCCCGCAAGACTGCTACCGAAGAGATCAAGGTCACCGGCCTGCGTCGCCGCATTGCCGAGAAGATGCGTCTCGCGAGTTCACGCATTCCGCACATCACCTATGTCGAGGAGGTTGATGTCACCGATCTTGAGGATCTGCGCGCGACGATGAATGCCGGCCGCAAGCCTGATCAGCCGAAGCTGACCATCCTGCCTTTCCTGATGCGGGCACTGGTCAAGACCATTGGCGAGCAGCCTGGTGTCAATGCCACCTTCGACGACGATGCCGGTGTCGTCACCCGCTACAGTGCCGTCCACATCGGTATCGCCACGCAAACGCCATCCGGTCTTACCGTACCCGTCGTCCGGCATGCAGAGGCCCGGTCGATCTGGGACGTCGCCGCCGAACTCTCGCGCCTCGCCGATGCCGCCCGCAACGGCACGGCCGCCCGGGAGGAACTTTCCGGCTCCACGATCACGATTACCTCGCTCGGCGCGCTCGGCGGCATCGTTACCACGCCGATCATCAACCACCCGGAGGTGGCGATCGTTGGGGTCAACAAGATCATGACCCGGCCGGTCTGGGACGGCACGCAATTCATCCCGCGCAAGATGATGAACCTGTCGTCGAGCTTCGACCATCGGATCGTCGACGGCTGGGACGCGGCTGTTTTTGTGCAGCGGATCAAGGCGCTGCTCGAAACCCCCGCACTGATCTTCATCGAAGGTTGATGACATGAAAGAAATCGTCTGCAAGCTCCTCGTCATCGGTGCCGGCCCCGGGGGCTATATCTGCGCCATTCGTGCCGGCCAGCTCGGTGTCGATACCGTCATCGTCGAATCGACGAAGGCCGGAGGTACCTGCCTGAACATCGGCTGCATTCCGTCGAAGGCGCTCATCCATGCGGCTGAAGAATTCGAGAAGGCCACTCACATGGCGAGCCCCAATGCGCTCGGCATCACGGTCGAGGCGCCGAAGCTCGATCTTGCTCAGACCATTCGCTGGAAAGATGGCATCGTCGGCCGGTTAAACAGCGGCGTGCTCGGTCTTCTGCGCAAGGCCAAGGTTAAGATCGTGCACGGGCAGGCGAAATTCCGCGACGGCAAGACCGTCGAGGTCGAGACCGAGACAGGGACACAGGTCATCCGTGCGGAGGCGGTCGTCATCGCGACCGGATCCGAGCCGGTCGAATTGCCATCATTGCCCTTCGGCGGCGCGATCCTCTCGTCCACCGAAGCGCTCTCGCTGACAAACGTTCCAAGCAAGCTCGCCGTCGTCGGTGGCGGCTATATCGGCCTGGAGCTCGGCACGGCTTTTGCGAAGTTGGGTGCTGATGTCACAGTGGTCGAGGCAACCCAGCAGATCCTGCCGCAATATGATGCCGAGCTCGTCAAGCCGGTCGCCAAGCGTTTGGGTGAACTCGGCATAAGGGTGCTGACCGGGGCGAAAGCAAAGGCCTATTCGGGGGAAGCGCTGGTGATCGAGACCGCCGGCGGTGAGGAGGAGCGTATCACCGCGGACAAGGTGCTTGTCACCGTTGGCCGCAAGCCGCGTACCGAAGGTTGGGGCCTCGAAGAGCTCGATCTCGATCGCGCCGGCCGCTTCATCCGTATCGATGAGCACTGCCGCACCTCCATGCGCGGCGTCTACGCGATCGGAGACGTCACCGGCGAGCCGATGCTCGCCCATCGCGCCATGGCGCAGGGTGAAATGGTTGCCGAGATCGTTGCCGGTCGCAAACGCGTCTGGGACAAGCGTGCCATCCCGGCCGTATGCTTCACCGATCCTGAGATCGTGACTGCTGGACTATCTCCCGACGAGGCCCGCGCGCAGGGCTATGAAGTTCGCGTCGGTCTCTTCCCGCTCAGTGCCAATGGCCGCGCAATGACGACCCAGGCCGAAGATGGTTTCGTCCGCGCCGTGGCGCGCATGGATACGAACCTGGTTCTCGGTTTGCAGGCTGTCGGCGCCGGTGTCTCGGAGCTCTCGAGCAGTTTTTCTCTGGCACTCGAGATGGGAGCGCGGCTGGAAGACATTGCCGGCACCATTCATGCTCATCCAACACGCAGCGAAGGTCTGCAGGAAGCCGCATTGAAAGCGCTCGGCCACGCCCTCCACATTTGATGGGGAGGTTCGTGAGCCTGCGTGAGGGGGGAACGGGAGGCGCGCATCTCGAAGATGAAGACGGGCAGGAAACGGGTGGTTTCGGCCTGAAAACGGATCGATCTTGTCGGCGAAACCACGTCAACGAGGATCCCCGTGAACAGCTCCGTCCCATCTTTTTCCGATGCGTTCCGTCGCATCGGCTGGTCCAATCTGCTTGCGCAATTCTCCGAACAGATTGCGCTTGCCGCAGCGCCGCTCGCAGCCGTCCTGCTCCTGTCCGCGGGGCCTTCCGAAACGGGATGGCTGCAGACTGCCCAGACGCTGCCCTTCCTTCTGCTTTCCATTCCGGCCGGCCTCGCCGCGGATCATGCGTCGAGACGCAAGCTGATGGTCGCATCGGAGTTGCTGCGTGCGCTGTCGCTGGCGGCGATTGTTGCTCTCTTGTTGCTCGGCGTGATGAACCTGCCGTTGCTTGCGGTTCTCGGCTTTGTCGGAGCGATCGGCACGGTATGTTTTAGCGTCGCTGCACCGGCGCTCGTCGCCTCTCAAGTGCCGCGCGCGCAACTTTCGGACGCCAATCGCTGGCTTGAGCTTGCGCGAAGCGCCGCATTTACGGCGGGGCCGGCGCTCGGTGGCGCTCTTGTGGGGTGGACCGGGGCGCCCGCCGCCTATGTGCTCGCCACCACGCTCTCGCTTTTGGCCGTTTTCTGTCTCGCCGGTCTTCCTCGGGATGGGGTCGTGGCCAAGCACAAACGCGACCTGCTTCACGATCTCAGAGAAGGGGCCGGTTTCGTTCTGCGCCACGATCTCCTGCGACCGATCCTCGTCACTGCCGTTTTCTTCAACATCGGCTGGTTCGTTCTCCAGGCGATCTATGTCGCCTATGCAGTACAAAATCTCGGCTTGACGGCCACTGAGGTCGGGGTCACCCTCGGAATCTACGGCGGCGGCATGATCACAGGGGCGCTTGCCGCACCTGCATTGGCACGTCGGATATCCTTCGGCACCACAATCTTGATCGGACCGATCGCCGGGTTCGCGGCGGCATTCACCATGCTGTTGACCTTATGGCTGCCCTCTGTCTGGGTCGCCGGCCTGAGCTTCTTTCTTTTTGGTGCCGGGCCGATCCTTTGGACGATTTCGACGATGACGCTTCGGCAGGCGGTGACACCCAATTCCATGCTCGGACGCGTTTCCGCGTTCATCATGACGGCGACCCTCGGGGCACGGCCACTCGGCGCCGCAATCGGGGCCGCTGTTGCCGCGCATTCCGGAGTGACCGCCTGTCTGGTTGCGTCGGTCGGCTGCTTTGCCGTCCAGCTGCTGGTCATCGTGGGATCCAGCGTGCCGAAATTGCAGCAATTGCCCGATGCGACGTAAGCTTTTCCGCCTCTCCTAAAATTGTGAGCGCACTCTATCTTCTTGCTTCTCTCGCGCTCGGGTGGAAGCCCCAAGCACCTCTTCTGCAAATGCTTCGTCGCCATTGATCGTTGCAGGAGCAGGTGGGATCGAACCAACGTGGTCCTGCCCATCCGGGCAGGTCGTTAAGCTCGTTGCAGATGCTAATATTCGAACTGCCGGTCTGGATGCCACCTCAGGCCGGGACAGCACAGTGTCCGACGGCGATAGCCATGCCTCACCATGTGTCGTCGGACACTTATTTCTTCCAGGGAGCCCGGCCGTTTGTTCCGGCACAGCCCGGTCGCAATTCCAGGCGTCGCGTGCAGCGCACGGCCATCTGCGGCACGCAAGCTCGATCCAGTCTCCAAAAAAACAAAAGCGGTCCAGTCTAGGGAAAAACTGGGCCGCCTTTTGCTGGACCGGAGGTCAATCTAATTCAGCACCCTAATGATAAGTTCAGCTTAGTATTTGTCAACCGTTAAAACGGGCATGAATCCGGCGTGGCACATGTCTTCCATGTTGATGTGGCATAGAGATGTCGACGCGATGCGTTAAGAAACTGCCATCGCCAGCATCATGTCCCTCGCAAACTTGAGGCCGACCCGTTCCTTCGGCCTGCGGCGGTGCGACAGCGAGCGAGCTGGCGGATATGCAAAGAAGTCTTGCACAGCTTGAAAAAAATCCGACTCCGACGTCGGGATCGGTCATTCTCTATCGTCTTAGAAGTATCAACCGCTTCAATTTGGAGGAACATCGTGGAAAATGCTCAATCGGCCTGGCAGACTGCCGCCATCCTCATCGCTCGCCTGATCTTTGCCGCCGTCTTTCTGATGGCGGTCTCATTCAAGTTTATGGATATGGGGGCGACTGCCGGCTACATCGCTGCCGCGGGATTTCCATTCGCGCTGTTTCTGGCCTGGTGTGCTGCGATCCTGGAGGTATTGCTGGTTGCCGCTTTCCTGTCCGGCGCTTTCTTCACTCCGGCAGCGATTGTTGCGGCCATCTATGTCGTCTTTCTCGGATTCTCCTTTCATGGCCCGGCGCACTGGGCCGCCAACCAAGCTGAGTTTGGCTTCTTCGTCGACCATTTCACCTTCCTGGCTGGGCTGTTCTTTGCGGCCGTCCACGGGCCGGGCAAAGTGCTTGCCCTCAGGACGGCTTGGCCGGCCAAGGCGTGAGTGTGTGGGGTTGCGCCGGCTGAAGCGCCGCTTTCGGTACTAATGCGTTTTTCCCGCGGCAAGCCGGCGCTCCAGCCACAAACTATACCGGGAGGCTGCAAAGCTGATTGCGAAATAGATCGCGCCGGTAAATACGTAAGCTTCAGTGTAGAAGCCGAGCCATACGGGATCGGTTGCCGCGATCTTGCCGGTGTTCAACAGATCCGAAATGCCGATGACAGCCAGCAGCGACGTGCTGAGCAAGATTCCTATCGAGAGATTGACGATGGCCGGAATGACCGCCCTCAAAGCCTGCGGGAGAACGACAAGCTGTGTTGTGCGCCAATAGCCGAGGCCCAGGGAGTAAGCGGCTTCGAGCTGGCCCGAAGGGATCGATTGCAAGCCAGCCCGGATGACCTCTGCCAGATAGGCGGAGACGAACAGCGTAATGCCGATTTGCGCCCGCAGCAGCTTGTCGAGCAAAGCCCCCTTCGGCAAGGCCATCGGCAGGATCAACATGGCGACATATAGTACGGCAATGAGGGGTATACCTCGCAAGCATTCGATAAACGCCACGGCAAGCACGCGCAGGATGCCCATCGACGAACGGCGCGCCAAGGCCAGAAGCAGCGCGACCGGAAAAGCAGTTGCAAGACCGATGACCGACACAAGGAGGGTTATCGGCAGCCCGCCCCATTGATTGGTCGGCACGGGTGGTGAAACGACGACCCCTGCCATGAGAAGCCAAACCAGCACCAGCACAATCGGCCAGAATATCAGCAGCTTGAAACCCCAGGATCTCGGGTCGGCCGACATGAAAAGCAACGCGAGAATACAGACGATCGCGAGTGCGGGGCGCCACTGCAATACAGGGGGATAGAATCCAAAGACGATGAAGCGGAACTTTGCGATAATGAATGCCCAGCAGGCGCCGGCACCTTCGGCACTGCAGTCGCTGCCGGTTCCGCCCCAGATCGCGGCGCTACCCACCCAGCGCAGGAGAGGAGCTGTCATCCAAAGCAGGATTGCGAGACTGATGATGGTTATGATGGCGTTCGGCCAGTTGTCGAAAAGACCTTTCGAAATCTGACGTCGACGCCGTCGGGAGAGGCCGATCTGCAATTCACTCATTGACGCCGGTTCCCTCTCCGCGTGATGTGCCTGTTGAAGAGATTCATGGCGAGCGAGACGATCAGGTTGAGCGTCAGATAAGCCCCCGCGATAATCGTAATCGCTTCGAGCGTCTGTCCGGTGGTATTGGCGGTCGTGTTGCCGACGTTCACCAGATCCGGATAGCCGATCGCAACGGCAAGACTGGAATTCTTCGTCAGATCGAGATAGCTCGACGTCATCAACGGCGTTATCACCCGTAACGCCTGTGGGA
The DNA here is from genome assembly GCF_047445805.1 of Rhizobium sp. BR 314. Classification (NCBI taxonomy): domain Bacteria; kingdom Pseudomonadati; phylum Pseudomonadota; class Alphaproteobacteria; order Hyphomicrobiales; family Rhizobiaceae; genus Rhizobium; species Rhizobium sp. BR 314. The sequence goes on from NZ_JARWLA010000017.1 coordinate 96,886, forward strand.
GCACGATCAGGCGCATGATGTGACCGGGGCGCAGACCCAGAGAGCGAGCCGCCTCCCATTGCCCGTTCTGCACCGATTGGATCCCGCCGCGCACGATCTCGGCAATGGTTGCCGTCGAATTGAAAACCAGACCGGCAAGCAGGCCTGCAAATTCGGGGCTCAGCGATAGCCCGCCGGATATGTTGAAGCCGCCTTTGATCGGCAGGTCGAGATCGACGCCGCCCCCGGTAAGCCAAAAGGTCGCCGTTGCGGCAATGACGGTCGCTAGGCTGATCTGGGTGGCATAGAAGGGACGGCCGAGAAGCAGGCGCCGCAGTGCAACGGCTACGACGAGTCCACATAGCAAGGCGAGCCCGATGCTTGCGACAGGCGCATTTCCGGCAAGCACGAACTTTGGAATATAGACGCCACGATTGCTGAGATAGGTGCCGGCTATTTCCGTCGCGCGGCGGGCGGCGGGAAGGTTGTGAAAAATCGCGCTCCAGAGGAAGAGTTGCAGCAGGAGCGGCGTGTTGCGAAAGATCTCGATATAGCAGCGAACAAACGAGGTCAGAATGAGGTTGCGGGTCATCTGTGCAACGCCGAGCGCAATGCCAAGAAGTGTCGCAATGATGCAGCCGACGGACGCGACGTAGATGGTGTTGACAAGTCCGGCAAGCAGCGCCCGCCCATAATTGTCCGACGACGAATAGGCAATCAGGCTCTCGCCGATTTCAAAGTTTGCCCGTTGCGACAGGAACGCGAAACCGGGCTCGATGCCGAGCCGATGCATGGTGGCGACGATGTTGGCGCCGAAATACCAGAGCACCGCGCCCAAGGCCAACAGGACGGCCGCCTGCGCTGCAGGCGCGGGACCGAGCCAGAGGCGAACACGGCGAAGGGGGCCGGGCTTCGAAAAGCCCGACCCCACGTGACGAGAATGCATCTGCAGCTGATCCATCGAACCCGTCTCAGCGGAAAGGCGGCGAGTAGATCAGGCCACCCTTCGTCCAGAGCTGATTGAGGCCTCTGTCGAAATTGAGAGGCGTGCCCTTGCCGACATTGCGCTCGAATATCTCGCCATAATTGCCGACGGCCTTGATGATATTGTAGGCGAATTTCGGGTCGAGGCCGATTGCCTGGCCGAGAGAGGGATCGACACCGAGGAAGCGCTTGACGGCTGGATCCTCGCTGGTGAGGAACGTATCGATATTGTCCTTGGTGATGCCGAATTCTTCGGCCTGGACAGTCGCGTAGACGGTCCAGTTGACGATTTCCAGCCATTGATCGTCGCCTGCGCGGACGGCCGGAGCAAGAGGCTCTTTGGAGAGCCGCTCGGGCAGCAGAATATAGTCGTCCGGCTTCTTGAGTTGCGTGCGCTTTGCCGCAAGATCCGTCGAATCCTGCGTCAGCGCATCAACGCGACCTGAATCCAGAGCCTTGGTGAATTCTGCTGTTTCCTCGATCGTCACCGGCGTGAACTTCTTGCCGGATTTGCGGAAGAAGTCGGCGATGTTCAGCTCGCCGGTCGTTCCGCTTTGGATGCCGATCGTGGCTCCGTCCAGATCCTGACCCTTGGTGACGCCAAGATCCTTGCGCACCAACAATCCCTGACCGTCATAGAAAACGACCGGGCCGAAATGGAAGCCGAGCTTGAAGGCGCGGGTGACGGTTTCCGTGACGCCGGAGAGCAGAATGTCGAACTCCCCCGATTGAAGAGCAGGCAGGCGCTGCTGCGGCGAGGAGTTGGTAAATTCCACCTTGTCCGGATTATTGAAAACGGTAACGGCAAGAGCTCGACCGAAATCGATGAAGAAGCCCTGCCAGCGGCCGCTACTGTCCGGAGTGAAGAAGCCCGGTGTCGTTCCGACGCCAACCTTGATGAGACCGCGTTCCTTGATCTTATCCAGTGTCGGGCCTGCATTGGCCATGTTGGGCAGCAGCGTTGCGGCCACGATCATCGTTGCGGCGACAGCAGCTGTCACGCGCCTGTGCACGTTGGTAATTGCTTGCATGAAAACTCTCCTGAAAGTGCCTGTCCCCAGCCCGGGACGTTGATTGTTGGGAGGATCAGTTGGCCCCGGGCGTTTCTAAGTTATGTGCTTATAATCTATAGAATAGATATATTACTTCAATGATGGCGCTCTTGAAGAAACAATTTGCTCATTTTGGCATCCATTCCTGCGACAGCAGTAAAATCAGCTATGGAATGAAATATATTTCATAGCGTGAATTATATTGACATTCAGCTTTGCGCCAAGCTAACTACCATCACCGGGGTTCGAGGAGGAAACCCGGTTTCACAAACAAGGCGCGATACGCGCCCTCGGCTTTTTGGGGAGGGGCTTCGGCCTCGAGGAGGAATCTTGCGCAATTTTCTAAGCACGACCGCGATGGCAGTCCTGGCCGCGGCGGCATTCATTTCCACCGCTGCTGCGGCCGAGCCGGATAATCCGTTTCGCTGCAAGCCCGGAGAGAAATACGTCATGAACGTGATGGTTTCGGGCGTCGAATACTGGTTCCCGGTCTATGAGATGTTCAAGCAGGCCGGCAAGCAGTTTGGCTGCGAGACTGCATATACCGGCACGCCGGAATATGACGTCAACAAGCAGATCGCGACGTTCGATCAGGCGCTCGCCCAGAATCCGGCCGGAATTCTCGTTCATCCAATGAACTCCGATCCCTTCATCGAGCCGATCAATCGCGCGATCGATCAGGGCACGGCAGTTGTCACCTTTGCGGCGGACTCGCCTCTCTCTAAGCGCATTTCCTTCATCACCTCGGACAATTCGCGCGAAGGCACCTACGCGGCCGACGCGATTGCCGCGAAGCTTGGCGGCAAGGGCGAATATGCGGTTCTGGAAAATCCGGGCCAGGACAATCACGACAAGCGCATCGCGGCCTTCATCGCCCGCATGGAAAGCAAATATCCCGAGATGAAGCTTGTCGGCCGCGCCGCATCGAACCAGGATCCGAATAAAGCCTATCAGGGGCTGATGAGCCTGGTACAGGCGCACCCGAACCTCAATGCCGTGTTCATGCCGGAGGCGAACTCCGCAATCGGCGCAGCCCAGGCCAACAAGGAAAGTGGCGGCAAGATCCTCGTCATGTGCGCCGACGTCAACGCCAACATCCTCGACATGATCAAGGCCGGCGAAGTCTTCGGCTCGATCAATCCGAACCAGGGCATGCAGGGCTACATGGGCTTCATGATGCTATGGCTTGCCAAGCATCCGGAGCTGATCGATCCCATGAACGACGCCAAGCGCTCCGGCTTCAATCCGATGAGCATTCCCTTCGTCGACAACGGTCTGTCGATCGTCACCGCCGCAAATGCCGATGACTTCTACTGGGACAAGTATCTGAAGCGTCGCGGCACGAAGGGCATCGAGGAGTAAAGCCTGAAACGTCGGCTGTCCGGGGCGAGACATCTCGGGCAGCCGACGCCGGGTTTGAAAATGGGGGAGATGCTCATGACACAATCACCGATCTTAGAGATCCGCAACGTCAGCAAGCGTTTTGGTGCGATCAAGGCGCTGACGGATGCGAAGTTCACGCTCGAAAGAGGTGAAGTGCACGCGCTTTGCGGTGAAAACGGCGCTGGCAAATCGACGCTCATGAACATCATCGCCGGCGTGCTGCAGCCGACCGAGGGTGAGATCCTTATCGACGGCGCGCCCGTCAAGATCGCGTCTCCGGCCGCAGCCCAATCCCTGGGCATCGGTCTCGTCCATCAGGAAATCGCACTTTGCCCGGACGCGACCGTTGCCGAAAACATGTTCATGGCGGCGACGAACCGGCGCCGCTCTCCATTGATGAATTTTGCCAGGCTGGAACGGGAGGCCCAGGCGGTGATGAACCGCCTTTCCCCGATCGATGTCCGTAAGAAAGTCGGCGAGCTGCCGATTTCAAGTCAGCAACTGGTGGAGATCGCCAAGGCGCTGACGCTCGATTGCCGTGTCCTGATCTTCGACGAGCCGACGGCGGCTTTGACCGTCGCCGAGGCACAGGTGCTCTTCGGCATCATCAGCGATCTGAAAGAGCAGGGCATATCGATCATCTACATCAGCCATCGCATGGCTGAGATCTTCAGCCTATGCGACCGCGTGACCGTCTTTCGCGACGGCCGCTACGTCTCGACCGAGCGTGTGTCGGACATCACAGCCGATGATGTGGTACGTCGCATGGTCGGGCGCGAAATCACCCAGCTCTATCCGGAAAAGCAGGACTTCACCGAACGCGGCGTGGAGACTGTATTGTCCATTCGCAATCTTGGCGACGGCAAGCGTTTTCAAGAGGTCAGCTTCGAGCTGCGCAAGGGGGAAATTCTCGGGATTGGCGGACTGATCGGCTCCGGTCGGACTGAAATCGCCGAAGGCATTTGTGGGCTGCGCCAGACGACCGAAGGCGATATCCGACTGCATGACAAGGCGCTTCGAGCGACTTGCTATGCCGATGCCGTTCGCGCCGGAATCGTCTATCTCTCCGAGGATCGCAAGGGTTCCGGCGTCTTTCTCGACCTGTCGATCGCACAGAACATCTCCGCCCTCGATCTCAAGTCGCTGACGGGCCAGTTCGGGCTCTTGAATGCGAAGGCTGAGTCCGAGCGCGCGGAGGAGCTCGCGCGCCGCCTCGGCGTGCGCATGGGCGGTATCGGCATGCCGGTTTCATCGCTTTCGGGCGGCAATCAGCAGAAAGTCGCCATCGCCAAGCAGTTGGCGGTCGATCCTAAGGTAATCCTGCTCGATGAGCCGACGCGCGGCATCGACGTCGGCGCCAAGTCCGAAATTCATCGTTTGCTGCGCGACCTTGCGCGTTCCGGTATCGGCATCGTCGTGATCTCATCGGAATTGCAGGAGCTTCTTGGTTTGTGTGACAGGGCGATCGTCATTCGCGAAGGCGCCGTCGCGGGGGAAGTTGAGGCGGATACCATGACGGAGGAGGCAGTCATGAGGCTCGCTTCCGGTGTCGATGTGCAGCAACAACTCAAAGCGAAGGCATCAACACATGCCGTCTGAGAAAAGAGCAGAAACGGGAGATGAGACAATGACAGATCACGCTTTGGTCGCGACGAGGGAGCGTACGTCTTCCTGGCGCAAGCTCGGGACAATGCGGGAAGCGGGGTTGATCGCCATCATTCTCGCGCTCTGCGTCGTCATGAGCTTTGCCTCGCCACACTTTCTGACGCTTGGCAATTTCAGGGCCATGCTGATGTCGTTTTCGGTCGAGGGCATTGTCGTCGTCGGCATGACCATCCTCCTGATCGTCGGCGGCATCGACCTTTCGGTCGGGTCGGTCGTCTGCTTCTCGATGGTTCTGTCCGGGTCATTGTTCCTGATGGGCGTCGACCCATGGAGTGCCTCTCTGATCGGCATTCTCGCCAGCGCCCTGATAGGCTGCGCCATGGGCTTCTTCGTGACCGTCATCGGTCTCAATCATTTCATCACATCGCTTGCGGCCATGGTGATCGTTCGAGGCTTTTGCCTCATCATCACCAAAGGAACGCCGCTCTCATTGTTCACGCTGCCGCCCTCGTTCAAGGCAGTCGGGCAGGGCACGTTTTACGGGATACCTTATGTGATCCTGATCTTCGTCGCGGTGGTCGCCATCTTCGATTTCCTGCTGCGCCGCGCAACCGCATTCCGCAAGGTGTTCTACACCGGCAGCAACGAAAAGGCGGCGCTCTATTCCGGGATCAAGACCAACCAGGTCAAATTCTGGGTCACCGTCCTCTGCACGACGTTGTCGGGGTTTGCCGGCGTGATCTACATGTCGCGGTTCGGTGCTGCGACGCCGACCTTCGGCGTCGGCATGGAGCTCAACATCATCGCTGCTGCCGTCATCGGTGGAGCATCCTTGAGCGGCGGTTCCGGCACGATCCTCGGCGCCATTCTCGGCATCGCGCTTCTCTCGGTGGTCACGAGTTCGTTGATCCTGCTCAATGTCTCGGTCTACTGGCAGGACATGATCAAAGGCTGCATTCTCTTGACCGCCGTCTCCATCGACCATTTCCTTCACAAGCGTAAGGCTGCCTGACATGCCCCTTGCAAAGCCGAAAGCCCCATCTGCGCCGCGAGAAGAAATCGTCATCGCGCGCCAGATGCACCAAGCCCTCGTCCTGCACTTTCTCGAAGGTCTGACGCAGGCTCAGATCGCCGATCAGCTCGGCATCTCGCATGCGACGGTCAACCGGCTGATCAAGCGCGGCCGCCAGCTCGGCCTCGTCGAGATCAAGATCAAGTCCCCCGTCGAGCCCCTGGTCGACATGGAAGAGCAGCTTCTCGCGCTCGGCGGCATCAGCCGTGCCATCGTGGTGCCGACCGTGTCGGACAATCCGCAGACGGCGTTGCAGGCCGTCGGCGAGGCGGCGGCCCGCCTGCTTGTCGAGCATATCGCGGATGGCGATACGATCTGCATTACCGGCGGCAAGGGCGTCAGTGCCGTCGTCGCTGGCCTTCAGGCACCGCGACCTTTTGATGTCTCGGTAATCCCGGCGACCGGCTGCGTTCAGGGCAAGCACTATACGGATGTCAATCACGTCTCGACGCTGATGGCGGATCGTCTCGGCGGACACTCTTTCCAGATCCATGCGCCTCTGTTTGCCGACAGTGCGGCCGAGCGCGACATGCTGATCAACATGCGCGCCGTCGCCGATGTGTTCAAACAGGCGCGGGAGGCCAAAATTGCCGTCGTCGGTATCGGCTCCATTCTTTCCGACGATTCAAGTTATTATGACCTCCATCCATCCTCGAGCACGGACCGCGCGGCGATAGAGCGTTCCGGTGCTTCGTGCGAATTGCTTGCCCATCTGCTCGATGACGAAGGTCGCGTTTGCGATTACAGCCTCAACCGATCGCTGGTCTCGCTCACCCTTCCGGAGTTCGCTTCGATCCCGACGAAGATCGGTGTGGCGAGTGGGCCGAACAAGGCAGGCCCGATCCTCAGCGTCATGCGTGGCCATCATCTCGATACGCTGGTCACGGACGAAGCGACAGGTGCCCGCGTTCTGGCGCTCGCAACCGGGAAAGGGCAGCACGTATGAGCGGCCAGCAATTGACACGCGAGATCGGAAAATCCGGCGTCATCGCATCGGCGGTCGGCCTTGGAACATGGGCGATCGGCGGCTGGATGTGGGGCGGAACGGACGAGACGGAATCGATCTCGGCGATCCACGCGTCGCTCGACGCCGGCGTCGCGCTCATCGATACCGCACCGGCCTATGGTCTCGGGCGGTCGGAAGAAATCGTCGGCAAGGCGCTTGCCGGCCGCCGCGACAAGGCCGTGATCGCCACCAAATGCGGCCTTGTGTGGCATACCGACAAAGGCAGGCATTTCTTCGATCAGGACGGCAAGCCGGTTCATCGTTATCTCGGCCGCGATGCGATTTTCCACGAAGTCGAGGAGAGCCTGCGGCGCCTCGGCACCGATTACATCGACCTCTATATCACCCACTGGCAGGATCCGACGACTCCGATCGAGGAGACGGTTAGGGCGGTTGAAGACCTGAAGGCATCCGGCAAGATCCGGGCGATCGGCGCCAGCAATGTCAGCGCGCTTGAGCTGGAGGCCTATATATCGGCCGATGGCCTCGATGCCATCCAGGAACGCTTCAGCATGATCGATCGGGAGATCGAGAGCGAATTGCTGCCGCTGACGCGGGCAAACGGGATTTCGACTCTCAGCTATTCGTCGTTGGCGCTCGGGCTCTTGTCCGGCACCGTCGGGCCGGAGCGGATCTTCTCCGGTGACGATCAACGGCGGGACAATCCTCGCTTTTCCGTTTCGAACCGTGACAAGGCGCAGGCTTTCGCAAAGGCAATCCGACCCGTTGCCGATAAGCACGAGGCCAGTATCGCTCAAGTCGTCATCGCCTGGACACTTGCCCAACCCGGCGTCACTTTCGCGCTTTGCGGAGCCCGCAATCCTGCGCAGGCGCTCGACAACGCTCGGGCCGGGACCATCCGGCTGGATGCGGATGATCAATCAGCCATCGAGGCAGCCATTTCAGCGAAGCTGACCGATATGGACAGGTAACGGATCGCCATCATGAATCGTGAAGAAACGTTGGACGGGCTTCGCCGAAGCCCGAAGATGGACGTGTGTGTCATCGGCGGCGGCATCAATGGCATCAGTGCCTTTCGGGAGTTGGCGCTTCAGGGGCTCGACGTGCTCCTCGTCGAGAAGCACGACTATTGTTCGGGAGCCAGCGCTGCACTGTCGCGCATGGTGCATGGCGGCCTTCGCTATCTTGAAAACGGCGAGTTCAAGCTGGTGCAGGAATCGCTTGCCGAACGCGACCGGCTGCTGCGCAACGCGCCGCATTATGTGGCGCCGCTGCCGACGACCGTGCCGGTCTTCGATATTTTCTCCGGCCTGGGAAATGGCCTGGTTCGCTTTCTCGGCCTGTCCCGCCGTCCCAGCCGTCGCGGTGCGATTGCGATCAAGGTCGGTCTCAGCATCTACGATTTCTTGACGCGCAAGCGGGCCATGATGCCGCGCCATCAGTTTCGCGGTCGGAGCGGCACGGTCGCCAAATGGCCGGCGCTCAATTCCGACATCAGGAGTTCGGCTACCTATTACGACGCCTGGGTCAGTCATCCGGAGCGGCTCGGCATCGAGCTACTCGACGACGGCTTGTCTGCGGGATCGGCGGCGCGGGCTCTGAACTATGCCGAAATCCGGAGAACGGGTGAGGGGCGTTATCTCATCCGTGACACGATCGCCGGAGCATCGGCAACGATCGAACCCACTCTCATCATCAACGCAACAGGCGGATGGATCGACATTACCAACGAGGCTCTCCTTAAACCCGAAACGCAGACATCCCCCTTGATGGGTGGAACGAAGGGTTCGCATCTCATCATCGACAATGCCGCACTTTACGACGCCTTGGCCGGCCACATGATCTATTACGAGAATGAGGATGGCCGCATCTGCATCCTCTTTCCCTATCTCGGCAAGGTTCTGGTGGGTTCGACCGACATCCGGGTCGATGACCCGGGGAGCGTACGCTGTGAGGCGGATGAGCGGGATTACATATTGCAGTCCCTGTTCTTCGTTCTGCCCGGGATCACGATCCGGCCGGAAGAGATCAGCTTCCAGTTCTCCGGCGTCCGTCCTCTGCCGGCAAGTACCGACAGCTTTACAGGTCGCATCCCGCGCGATCATTTCTGTACGATTGTCGACGGGGATGATGGCGACCCCTCGGTGCTGTGCATGATCGGTGGCAAATGGACGACGTTTCGCTCCTTTGGCGAGCTTGCCGCCGATCTTGCGCTTGAACGGCTGGGGAAGCAGCGTCGCATTTCGACGGCAGACCGGGAAATCGGCGGCGGGCGGAGGTTCCCGCTGGATCGCGCTGCCTGGATCGCGCAAGTGGCCGCCGAAAAGGGAATTCCTGGTAGCCGCATGGCGACGCTTTTCGGCCGTTACGGCACGCACGCGGAAGCAATCGCCGGCTTTATTGCCATGGCACCCGATCTGCCCATGCCGCATGCGGATTACTCGCAGCGAGAGCTGATTTTCCTCATCCGCAACGAAGCGGCGGAGCATCTGGACGATCTTCTGCTGCGGCGGACGACGCTTGCGATTTCAGGCGCGCTTTCTGCGCAGATGATGGACGCCGTGCTCGATCTGCTGGCGACGGAAAAGGCCTGGACCCCGGCGCAGCGCAGCGCCGAGCGAACCCGTTTTCTCACTCTCTTGCGCGAGCGCCACGGCGTCGCCGAGAGCACTCTTTCCGAACGGAACGAACAAAGGAGCATGGAATGCGAAACAACAGCAAAGTCCGGATGAACCGGCTGTTCAATGGCGGCCGCTGCCTTGATGTCGCAATCGATCACGGCGTCTGCAACGAACCGTCTTTCCTCAATGGCCTTGAAGACATGCCGGCGGTCGTCAATGCCCTGGTGGCGGCGGCACCCGATGCGATCCAGATGAACTACGGTCAGGCCGACCTGTTGCAAGATCTTGCCGCCAGGGACAAGCCGGCGCTGGTTATGCGCGTCGATATGGGAAATCCCTATAACCGCACACGTCACCGCAACATGTGGGCTGTGTTGCAGAATGAGGCAGAACCGCTGATCGGCGCGATCGAGATGGATGCGGCCTGCGTCGTCGTCAATCTGTTCATGCTCCCCGACGAGCCGGACCTTTTTCGCCAATGCGTGCAGAACATCGCACGGGTTCGGGCCGACTGCGACAAATATGGAATGCCTTTGATGATCGAGCCTCTCGTCATGCAGCCGGTCGAAACGGCTGGCGGCTATATGGTCGATGGCGACGCGGACAAGATCGTTACGCTGACGCGGCTTGCCCGCGAGATGGGAGCCGATGTGGTCAAGGCCGATCCGACCACCAACGCCGAGGATTTTCACAGGGTGGTCGAAGCGGCCCGTTGCCCGGTCCTGGTGCGCGGCGGCGGCAAGGAAGACCTGCGCAACGTCTTTGAGAAGTCGGCGGCCTTGATGCGGCAGGGCGCGATGGGCATGGTCTACGGCCGCAACATCTATCAGCATGCCAATCCGAGTGCGGTCGTGCGCGGATTGATGGCGATCATTCATGACGATGTCGGCGGCGAGGAAGCCTTCGCGCTCTATCAGCGCGCCTGATAGTAAGACTTGGGGCCTTGGGAGGGGTACGGGATGGCAGAATATCTATTGGGGCTCGACGCCGGCAACACGGTTATCAAGGCGGTGATCTTTGACCGGCAGGGCAACGAAATTGCGGCAGCGTCAGCGGAGGGGCACAGCCGCATGCCATGCCCCGGACATGTAGAGCGCGGGCTCGATGAGCTCTGGGCGAATGCCGGTAAGGTTATCCGCACCTGCATCGAGCAGGCTGGAGTTTCGCCCGGAGACATTGTTGCCGTCGGCTGTGCAGGCCACGGAAACGGGCTTTACGCCCTCGATCGCGAAGGCCGTCCCTTGCTGGGCATCCAGTCTCTGGATACGCGCGCCGTTGGCCTCGTCGAGGAATGGCAGGAAAAAGGTGTGGGTGACCGCACCTATCCGATCGGCCAGCAGCGGCCCTGGCCATCGCAGACGCCGACATTGCTTGCCTGGCTGAAGCGCCGCCAGCCGGAAACCTTCGCCCGGATTGGCACGGTTTTCCTATGCAAGGATTTCATCGTCAATCGCCTGACCGGCGTTCGTGTCAGCGAAGTCTCCGATATGACCGGATGCGGGCTGCTCCATGTCGTCGATCGCCGCTATGACTATGGTCTGATGGAAGTCTATGGCCTCGGTGATTGCATGGAACTGCTTCCGCCCTTGATCGAAAGCTCCGATATTGCGGGGCACGTCACAGCGGAGGCAGCAGCACTGACCGGGCTTGCCATCGGAACGCCTGTCGTCGGCGGTCTTTTCGATGTTGTCGCCTCCGCCATCGGCTCCGGTGTCACCCGCACTGGGGCGGCCTCGATCATCGCCGGCACCTGGAGCATCAATCAGGTGATTGTCGATACGCCGCGGCTCGACGGGCCGGTGTTCATGTCCTCGACCTTCGACCGCAAGCGCTATATGGCGATCGAATCGAGCGCCACCTCGGCCGCCAATCTCGAATGGCTGGTACGGGAGTTCTTTTCGGATGTTTCGCTGGACGGCCGATCGCCCTTCGACTTGTGCGGAGATCTGGCCGCCGGCATCGAGCCTGCTGGGGATGATCCGCTCTATCATCCCTTCCTTTATGGTGCGCAACAAAGCGGCAATGCCCGCGCCGGTTTCTATGGCGTTGCCGGTTGGCATACGAAGGGGCATCTCGTTCGTGCCGTGCTGGAAGGCGTCGCCTTCGGCCATCGACAACATATTGAGACGATGCGGCAAGCGGGGGCAGTCTTCAACGAAGCTGTGCTTTCCGGTGGCGGTTCGCGCAGCCTGATTTGGCCGCAAATATTCGCCGATGTGCTGGGTTTGCCGGTCTCGATCGCCCGTTCGCGGGAAACCGGTGCGCTCGGCGCTGCAATCACCGCAGGAACGGGGATTGGAGTTTTTGCGGATTTCGCGGCCGGCGCGGCGTCCATGGTGCGGGTCGAGCGGAACTACGTTCCGAACGGGCATCTTCAAAGCCACTACGAGCGACGCTATGGCCTCTATAACGACATCCTGACGGCAATGGCACCGATCTGGCGACGGCTGTCCTCATCGCTGCCTTCGGCGACAGGAGCGGCAGCGTGAGCGCGTCCTCTGACAATGCAGTCGCCGATGCCGGCGATTACGATTTCATCATCGTCGGAGCGGGATCGGCGGGATGCGTTCTTGCCAATCGCCTGTCGGCCAACCCGGCAAATCGGGTTCTTTTGCTCGAGGCCGGCGGCAACGATCGATATCATTGGGTGCATATCCCGATCGGCTATCTCTTCTGTATGGGCAATCCGCGCACGGATTGGATGATGAAGACGCAGCAGGAAACTGGCCTCAATGGCCGCTCGCTTCCCTATCCGCGGGGAAAGCTCCTCGGAGGCTGCTCATCGATCAATGGCATGATCTATATGCGCGGCCAGGCTGCCGATTATGATGGCTGGCGGCAGGAGGGCAATGTCGGCTGGGGCTGGGATGACATTCTCCCCTATTTCCTGAAGTCGGAGGACAATTATCGCGGTCGGTCGCAGGTTCACGGTGCAGGCGGCGAATGGCGCGTGGAGCGGCAGCGCCTCTCCTGGCCGATCCTCGACGCGTTTCGCGATGCGGCAGAGGAGCTTGGCATTCCGAAGACCGACGATTTCAATGATGGCGACAACGAAGGGTCCGGTTATTTCGAGGTCAATCAGCGCGGCGGACTACGCTGGAACACCACCAAGGCCTTTCTGCGCCCTGCCATGAAGCGGGCCAATCTTAGAGTGCTGACAGGCGCGGAAACGGAAACGCTGCTGTTTGAGGCGCGTCGCGTCAGCGGCGTCCGGTATCGATTGGATGGCAGGGTTCACGAGGTGCGAGCAAAGCGCGAGGTCATCCTTTCGGCCGGAGCGATCAATTCGCCGAAAATACTAGAACTCTCGGGGGTCGGCAGACCCGAACTGCTGCGGCATATCGGCATCGAGGTCATACATTCTCTGAAAGCAGTTGGAGAAAATCTGCAGGATCATTTGCAGATCCGCACCGTATTTCGCATCGAGGGGGCGAAAACGCTGAACCAGCTCTACCATAATCTCTTCGCTCGTGCTGGCATGGGGCTGGAATATGCCTTCCGCCGCTCTGGCCCACTGTCCATGGCGCCGAGCCAACTTGGCATCTTCGCGAAAAGCGATCCGGCGGTGGCGACGGCCGATCTCGAATATCACGTTCAGCCGCTTAGCACGGACAGGCTGGGCGAACCGCTGCACCGCTATCCCGCCGTCACCGTCTCCGTTTGCAATCTCCGTCCTGAAAGCCGAGGTACGGTCCACGTCGCCGCGCCGGATGCTTCATCGGCTCCGGAGATAAGGCCGAACTATCTCTCGACGGCGGGGGATCGCATCGTGGCAGCGCGCTCCATTCGTCATGCTCGTCGTCTTATGCAGGCCAGAGCGATTTCGGAGTTCGCTCCGAGGGAGATGCTGCCAGGCCCCGAGTTTCAAAGCGATGAGGAATTGGTGCGAAGGGCAGGCGACATCGCTACGACCATTTTCCACCCGGTTGGGACATGCAAGATGGGAAGCGGCGAGGATGCCGTCGTCGATTCACAGCTGCGCGTCCATGGTATCGGCGGGCTGAGAGTGGTCGATGCCTCGATCATGCCGAAAATCGTCTCGGGAAACACCAATTCACCGGTCATCATGATCGCGGAGAAAGCGGCCGACATGATCTTGAGCTAAGTGCCGTTGCCGCATGTTATCGATTATCGATAACGTATTTTGACAATGCTAGCTCATCGGAGCGATAGCGAATAGAGCAAAGACCTAGGCGCCGTGAAGCGGATTTACTGAGCCATGAGGAGTGGTCGTGGGCTGATCGGCGAGATGATGGGGCATCGAGACGATCGGATATCATGCGCGGGTCACACGAGCGAGCAAGTTCAAGAGGAAATGATGAATGCGCATGACGATGCCTTGGTAGACGAACCAACAGTAAGGGGCTCGCCGTGTGAGGTTCTTCGCGTCTTCCTCATGCTTGGATTGACCTCCTTCGGTGGTCCGATCGCTCATCTGGGCTACTTTCGTGACGAGCTTGTTGTGCGGCGAAAATGGATCGATGAGGAAGGTTATGCCGATCTCGTAGCTCTTTGTCAGTTTCTGCCGGGGCCAGCCTCCAGTCAGGTCGGATTTTCGCTCGGTGTATTGCGCGGCAACGGGCTGCTTGGCGGGTTGGCGGCGTGGCTCGGCTTCACCTTGCCGTCCGCTGCGATCCTGTTCGCCTTTGCCGTGGGCACGGCAACTTTCACCGGAGCGGCATCTACTGGCGTTCTGCATGGATTGAAACTGGTCGCTGTCGCGGTGATTGCCCAGGCGATCTGGGGCATGGCAAAAACCCTGACGCCGGATCGGGGGCGGGCCGCCATCGCTCTTGCGGCCGTTGCGATTGTCGTCTTTATCGGTGGAACGCTCGGTCAAACGGGTGCCATCGCTCTTGGAGCGGTCGGTGGGCTCTTGTTCTGTCGAGGCGAACCGTCTTTCACATCGGCAAGCCGCCTGCACTTTCCGGTATCGCGCCGCGGGGGAGCTATAGCTCTTGTCGCATTTGCAGTCCTCCTGGTCCTCCCGGCGCTGTTCGCGATGACAAACAGTTACCAAGCGATTGCGCTGTTCGATGCCTTCTACCGCTCCGGGGCGTTGGTATTCGGAGGAGGACATGTCGTCCTTCCCCTGTTGCAGGCCCAAGTGGTGGATTCGGGATGGGTGACGAACGAAACCTTCCTGACCGGTTACGGTCTGGCGCAGGCGGTGCCGGGGCCGCTGTTCACGTTTGCGGCCTACCTCGGCACAATCGTGGGGCCGGAACCCAACGGCTTCGCCGGTGCGTCGATCGCCCTTGTTGCGATCTTCCTGCCGGGGATATTGTTGGTCTACGGCATGCTTCCCTACTGGGATGCGTTGCGGCTTCGGCCGACGGCGCAGGCGGCCATGCGTGGGGCCAATGCCGCCGTCGTGGGCATCCTTGGTGCCGCGCTCTACAACCCGGTCTGGACATCAGCGGTGCTTTCGCCGAAGGATTTCGCCTTGGCGCTGGCGGGCTTTCTGTTGCTCACCGTCTGGAAAACGCCGCCCTGGATCGTCGTTTTTCTATTGGCGGCGAGCGGCGCTGCTGCACATATGGTCTGAGCGACGCTTCAAAAGAAGCCAGTCCACGTCACGAGATCCCTGGAGCTACTCATTATCGGGTTGAAAGCGGCGGTGGCGGTGGCGGCGTGGTCGAGCCGGAGCCTAGGGAGCGCTGAACCATCACCGTGTCGGCCCAATGACCGTAACGATAGGCAACCGCCGGCAAGAGGCCGACCTGCACGAAGCCGAAGCGCTCGTGCAGGGTGAGCGAGGCGACGTTGTCTGCATCGATGTAACCGATCATCTGCCGGAATCCGGCGGCCGCGCAGGCGTCGATCAGCCCGCGCATGAGCAGGCTGCCGACACCTTGGCCGATATGGTCGTGATGGACATAGATCGAATGCTTGACGGTGTAGCGGTAGGCCGGGCGTTTGCGGAACAATACCACATAGGCGTAGCCAACGACCTTTTCACCTTCAACCGCGACGACATGAGGGAAACGGCGATTCCTGAGGTTTTTGCGCCGGTCCTTGAGGTCGTCGGATTGCGGCGTGTCGTTGTCATCCACTCCATCTTCGACACCGCGGCGAATGTGGCGACGATAGATCGCCAACATGGCATCGACGTCGGTCTCGCGCGAAGGGCGAATGACGATCGTTCTATTCTGCTCCATGATCGAACCTGAATTCCCGGCCTATTCCGCAACGACGTAAGTATAGAGGCGGATGCGGCCGGTTTCATCAATCTCGCGATAGAGTCCTTGAATCTCGACTTCAAAGCCGGGGAAAATGTTGAAGCAGGCTTCGAACATCTTGAGATAGTCGAGCATGGGTTTTGCCTCATCCGTCAGGCGCTCGCCCGGCACGATGGTGGCGATACCCGGCGGATAGACCACGAATGGCGTCGTTGCGATGCGGCCGGCGATGGCGTCGATCGGCAGGTAATCGACATCGTTGCGCACCAGGCAGCGTGCGGCATCATGGGGCGAGAGCGCGATCGGCGGCAGGTGGGCTGCGGAAAACTGCAACGTCTGCAGCGCGCTGACATTGGCCTGGCGGAAGAAATTATGCATGTCCGTGCAGAGATCGCGCAGCCTTACGCCTGCGTAGCGGCCCGGTCGGCGGCGATAGAATTCAGGAATAGCCTCTTCCAACAGGGCGTTGTCGTCATAGAGCTTCTTGAAGGCGACCAGGCCGCTGATCAACGTGCCGGCCTTGCTTGCCTCGACGCCGGGCGTGAGGAGGAAGAGCAGCGAGTTGAGGTCGTTCTTCTCGGCGACGATGCGGTTTTCACGTAGATATTGCGCAACCACCGGGGCAGGAATGCCGTGCTCGGTGTATTTCCCACTCGCCCGGTCGAAGCCGGGGGTGAGCAAGGTGAGCTTGTTCGGGTCCGTCATTGCGAAGCCCGGCTCCATGCCGGCAAATCCGTGCCACGCAGCGTCGGGCGTCAGGTGCCAGAAGGCCGGATTGGTCGCAAGCTGGTCGGTGGCGATGCTCTCCCAAGGTACGTCGTGCACGGCGCCAGCGCCCGAGACATCCGGGATTGCCACGCGATCCGGCACGAAAGGCTCGAAGAACCAGCGTCGCTCTGCGCGTTGTTCCTTCTCTTCGAATTCGCGGCGCACGGCGCGGATTTTCTTGCGCAGCTCGATGCCGAGGCGGATCGTGTCGTCCCATAGAACTTCGCCCGAACGGCCCTTCATCATCTGCGCGCCGACGTCGAGCGAGGCAAACAGCGGATAGAAGGGCGAGGTCGAAGCGTGCTGCATGAAGCTTTCGTTGAAGCGTCGATGCTCGACGCGGCGCTTCTGGCCGGTGATGTGCCGGTCCTTCATGTGGATCTGCGAGGCCTGGGAGAAGCTTGCGAGCTGCTTATGGGTGGATTGCGTGGCAATGATACCGGGCGCGTCCGGGCCGAGTTCGGCAAGGCCCATGGCGAAGCGACCGGCATAGAGCGGATGAAATTTCATGAAGCCGGCCCAGGCCTCGTCGAACAGGATGTAGTCGCACAGATGACCGATGCGCTTGAGGATCATTTCGGCGTTGTGGATAGTGCCGTCATAGGTGCACTGCTCCACCACTGCCACGCGGAAGGGGCGCTGCTTCCTGTGCGCTTCCGGATCCTTGACAAGCGGATGGGTACGGATGCGCTCCCGCAGAGCTTCCTCGTCCATAGCCGCAAAATCCACGGGGCCGATCAAGCCGTAGACATTGCGTCTGGTCGGCAGATAGACCGGAATGCCGCCTGACATCATCAGCGCGCCGTGATGGGCGGCCTTGTGGTTGTTGCGATCGAACAGCACGAGATCGCCATCGGTGACGAGCGCTGAGAGCGCGACCTTGTTGGACGTGGAGGTGCCGTTCAGGACGAAGTAGGTCTTTTCGGCGCCGAAAATCTTGGCCGCCTCTTTCTGCGCCGCGAGCGCCGGACCCTCGTGGGTCAGAAGATCGCCAA
Organism: Rhizobium sp. BR 314; assembly: GCF_047445805.1. Classification (NCBI taxonomy): domain Bacteria; kingdom Pseudomonadati; phylum Pseudomonadota; class Alphaproteobacteria; order Hyphomicrobiales; family Rhizobiaceae; genus Rhizobium; species Rhizobium sp. BR 314. Next base: position 114,494 of record NZ_JARWLA010000017.1, read on the forward strand.
GATCGAGCACGGAATTGTCGAGGTCGTCACGAAATACCGCTTCGCCGAGGTGTTCCATGAACACACGGCCGATCGGGCTGCGGCTGTAGAAGATGCCGCCATTGTGCCCAGGGCAGGTCCAGAGCTGATTGCCTTCCTCGGCATAATCGACCAGTGCGCCAAAGAACGGTGTCTTCAGCGTCTCGGCATATTGCTTGAGCCGGCTGATCAGGCTTTTGGCGATGAAGGCTGGCGTCTCTTCCGAGAGGAAGACATAGCCGTCGATGAAATCAAGCACTTCGACCGGCACATCCTCGAAACGCTTGCGGCGGATCAAAAGGATGATCGGGAATTCGAGGCCGCGCCGGCGCATCAGATTGATGAGGGAGGCCGTCTTGCCTTCAAGTCCCTTCTTGCCCCAGTCTACCAGCATGCAGCCGATGGCGGCGTCCGTCTGGACGGCGATCTCCGCGTCTTCGATATTGCGAGCACGCACGACCTCGAAGCCTGAGCGCTCGATCTCCTCGACGATCTGATTGTAGCGGGCGCCCTCCAGATCCTCGCTGTCGAAGGCCGGCGTTGCGAACAGAAAGTTGAAGCGTCTGAAATAATCCATCTCGGTACCCGCATTTAAAACCAGGGACGAGGTGTCGACGTATTTCATGACATGGATGTGACAGATCTTCGGGCGCCGGAAACGGCGCCAGCGAGAAGAGGGCACTCCGGCAGAATTAGTAGGCAATCGAATGACAGCGCTTCATGATTCTCAAGGCTTGCAACGGCCCAGCAAAATCCCCTTGTAGCTATCCCCGTCGTATCAGCGCCAAACGGGCGCCGCCTCACATCGCTTTCTGTGGATGCGGCGACCCTTCGTATGCACCCCAGATAGATTGGTCCAGGTTGATCGTGGCACCTGTCATCAGCCCGGATTCCTCCGAGGAAAGATAGGCGACCGCCCGGGCAACCTCGGCAGGGGAGACCAACCGGCCGAATGGCTGCTCGGCTGCCGCCCTTGTCAGCCAATCTTGATCGGCGTCATGATATTCGCGCTGAATGCGATCCTCGCCATCGCTCGACATCCAGCCAATATTGAGGGCGTTGACCCTGATGCGGTTTCTAAGCAGCGCGAAGGCCGTGTTCCGGGTCAGGGTGTCAAGCGCTCCTTTGGATGAGCAGTAGGCGCTGATGAAGGGTTGGCCCGCCATCGACGACATCGAGGAAATGTTGACGATCGTGCCTTCTATGCCGTTGGCGATCATGGTCTTGATCGCATCCTGCATCAGAAAAAACGGCGCCCGAACGTTGACGGCGAACATGCGATCGAACAGGTCCTGATCCGTGTCGAGGATTGTGCCGCGATCGGTGATGGCAGCGACATTGACGAGTGCATCGATGCGGCCGAATTTCTCGACCGCTGTCGCGATGACTTTGCGGCAATCCTCCACCTGGCCGAGGTCGGCCGTGACGAATGCGACCGGAATTCCGTATCGATCACTGATCTCGCGTGCATGAGCTTCCCCTTTGGCCGTGCTGCGGCCGCAGATCGTCAGGCCTGTAGCCCCGCGCTCGGCAAAGAGGCGAGCGACTTCAGCACCTAGCCCCTGCGTGCCGCCGGTTACGACGGCGAATTTTCCATCCAGTCTGCTCACGGATCTCAAGCCTCCTTGCGTGCCGCATGGGCGGCGATCAACTCTGCGAACTCTTTGGCGTCCATGCCGGCGTCGATAGCGTCCGCCATGATCCGCGCCTGGGTTTTCGGCGCAAGGCCGCCGACGGGCGGGTCGCTATCGAGATTGGTGGGAAAGGCATAGCCTTCGGCCGTTGAAGCGATGACATTGGCAACCTCCGCACGGCTCAGTGCGCCTGCAGCGAGAGCTGCGATAAGGGCAGGATAGACGGTCACGGCCATTCGATTGCGGTTGGTGCTCTCCATCGCCCGGCCGAAGGCCGAGGAGACCTGAAGAAGATTGGCCATGCGATAGATGTCTTTCGAGACATTGTTGCCTGCGCCGTGCATGACGGCCGGGTTGAAGAAGACGGCGTCGCCCTTCTGCAACGGCAATTGCACGTGATGTTCCGCGAAATACTCCTGAAATTCCGGACGGCCGAAAGCGATGTAGCCTTCAAAGAAGGTCTGAGAGTAGGGGAGGAACAATGTTGGGCCGCTTTCGAGCGGCATGTCGCAATGCGCAACCGCGCCCTGCAGCGTCAAAAGCGGCGAAACGGCATGGATATGGCCGGGATAGGCTTGCATCTGCTGCGGAGACATGAAGCCCAGATGATAATCGCGATGGGGTTTTTGCGCCGTGCCACCTGGATTGACGCGATTCATCTGCGCCGTCATCTGGTAGCCTGCTCCGAGCCAAGCCTCCGATACCATGGCAATGGCAGTCGAGGCGTAGTAGCGGGCAAAATTCACCGGATCCGCCAGGCAATGCTTCTCGAGCGCATTCCAGATGCGATCGTTCGCGCCCGGCTTGGCAAAATGATCGCCGGCACCTTTACCCTTCTCTTTCTCCTCGCGGACGATGGCTTCGAACACAGTGGTCGCGCGATCAACGACTGCCACATCCGGCATGGCGTTTTTTATCACGATGATACCGGGGCCGGAGGTGAAGGCTTCGACCCACTCAGCCGTCAGGGCACGGCGTTCGTCTTCGACACCAGCCGCGTGTCGAACCTGGTCGCCCTCATAAATGAGGATATTTTTCCTGACGTCCGCGGCCAAGGGCCAGTCTGTTGACGTGGCGGTTTTCTCGACGAGGGATTTGAAGGTGTCGAGGCTGCCGCAATCGGCAGACAGCCAAACCTTTTGGCTACGGCGACTTGTGAGCGTTTGAGCGTCCATGGTGATCTCCTCCCGAAATGACGTTGGACCTAGGCATTGATCGTAGCCGCGATGCACCCTATGAAAAAGGTACAAGACCCCTCAAAAACACCTCAGAAGGAACCTCGATGAAGTCGCGTTTTCCGCTGAAAGATATCGCGTTGCAGGCCGGCCTTAGCCTCGCAACTGTCGACCGGGTGATGCACGAACGCGATGGCGTCCGCGCAGTCACCCGGGCGCGCGTCGCAGCGGCAATATCGGAACTGGAACGGCAATACATGCAGTCCGGCCTCGCTGGACAGCGTCTCGTGATCGACGTGGTCATGGACACGCCGCAGCGTTTCTCCACAGCGGTACGCCACGCCTTCGAGGCGGAATTGCCCGGCATGCGGCCCGCCTCGTTTCTTGCGCGATTTCACGCTGCCGAAACCATGAGCGAGCAGGAGCTTCTATCGATCCTGCGTGCGATACGCCGTCGCGGCAGCCACGGTGTCGTTCTGAAAGCGGCCTCTACGCCTGCCATCGCCGAATCTGCTGCCCAGCTCATGGCGGCGAGGATTCCGGTGGTCACCCTGGTGACCGATTTGCCGGAAAATGCGCGTATCGGCTATGTCGGCATGGACAACCGCGTCGCGGGAGCGACGGCTGCGTATTTGCTCGGGCGCATGGCGGGCGAAAGGCCAGGCAAGGTGCTGGTGACGTTGTCCAGCAGGCTCTTTGCTGGGGAGGACGAGCGCGAACATGGGTTTCGAGATCTGCTTGCGCAGCGCTTTCCTCATCTTTCGGTTCTAGGAATTTCCGAGGGCTTCGGTGTCGATCGGGCGACGGAGCGCCTCGTCCACGATGCGCTTGAATGCGAACCGAGCATTCGAGCCGTCTATTCGGCTGGCGGCGGCAACCGCGCGATATTGAAGGCTTTTGCGGAGGCCCGACGCGATTGCTGCGTCTTTGCCGCCCATGATCTCGATCAGGATAATATCGGACTGCTCGCTGCCGGCAAGATCACCTTCGTCATCCACCATGATTTGCGCCACGATGCCCGTAGCGCCTGCCAGCTCATGCTCGCTTATCACCGGATGTTGCCGCCCGATTTCCAGGTTGCGCCGTCGAGGGTCGCCATCGCTACACCATTCGAGCCGACGCTTTGATCGGCGATCTCAGTGCGCCTCCGGCAACTAATAGGAGATTTCCGGCGATGACATCATGCCTGCATCAGGATAGGTTTTTCACGCTCTCGACCGGTGGCTTCGCGCTCAAATGCCCGGATCGGCCGGCGATCGCAATTTGAGAAAGGAATTGCTCTGATGGTTCGTTCGAAACTTTTTGCCGCTAGTGCCCTGGCGCTGGCTCTCGTTATGTTGATGGGCAGCCAAGGTGAAGCACAGCAGGCAAAGCCTAAGGCCGCACCGGGAATATGCCGCGGGGATGCCGCCAAGGCGCTCATAGGCAAGAAGCGCGTGATGGATGGCGCGGCGCGGCGGCTAACAGGCGCCTCGATCGTGCGCCAGATCAACCCGGGACAAGGCGTGACGATGGATTATCGACAGGAGCGTGTGACCATCGAAACCAATCCAAAAACTCGCAGGATTATCCGAGCCTATTGCGGATAGCTGATCCAAAGGCCTTGCTTGCCGGCGCGTCCCGCCCAGAGAGAGTAGCCTGCATCTTTCGATGGTGGACGGGGCGGAATAAGCCTTGTCGCCCAATGGAAGGCAGCTATTAGCCCGACAGATGACGCGAGCTAGGTGTCATTAGCCGATTGCTTGTTTTGCCCATTGCGCTCGACCTGGGTCGCCGGTACCACGATGCCCGAATATAGCGTCGGGTTGTCTGCCCTGTCTCGAAAGGCTCTGCCGAAAGCTGCCACCCAGTGATAGACCCCATTCTTGTCACGAACGCGGTATGTGGATTGCTGGGGCGTTTCAGCGACAATTGTGTTATGAATAACCTTCGCCAGCGGTGGGCGATCCTCAGGATGAACGCGATCGAGATACGCCTCTATGGGCAATCCGTGAGCGCTTTCCGCAGGGTCAAGGCCGAACAGGCTAGCCAACGCGGCATCGGCAAAGACCAGGTTCTTTTCTATATCCCACGTATATATTCCAGCCTCTGGCGCGGCTGCTCCCGATATATCCGCTATGAAAAGCGGCTGCGATTGCTTCAACTAACGTCCCCCCACTGACGTGAATCATCAATAGCTTAGTATCGTTATAGGTCTGGTCAAGCGGGTCAGAAGCTCGCGCGTTCGAAAATCGCTTGTAATTGCTCAAGTGCTGTCACAACGCCGGAGCTGACCGCCGCCAAGTCCATGACACGTCTCTTCGGCGAGGTTCTTGGGACCGTTGACCACAAATTGATGAGATGGCGGTGCAACGTCGTTATCGGAGGCTGCTGCAATGCAAAGTCGGGCGGTACCTCGATGCCTCCCTCAAATCGTGCCAATATAGCGAGAGCTGAAAGATCATGAAGCATTGCCATCTCGCGAAGCTGTGTCTGTTGGGATATGGGCGTTGTTATACTTCCACACTAGACATTCTGATTGTATTTTGAAAGCATAAATACATCCATAAGATGCCGTCGTGATTTTTCTGGAGACGTTGGTTCGCAGCGCCATCGTTGATACGGTGCGCCTCCGGCCGCAATAGAGTCACGGCTCGCAGCAGGGTCTAAGCGGGAAGATCCTCAGGTTGCCGTAATGAACGGATTTCGCGACTCACCCGGGAAGCGTATTATGAGCCAGTTTTAGCGCTGTCAGCTATGCCGGATTGCTGTCGCTGGCCGTTCGCATCGAAAATGTGAAGGGCATCTGCGTTAGCACCGATCTTCACCATATCGCCTATTTCATTGCGCGCCCTTCCCGAGACGCGGAAAACAAGATCTGCCCCATTCGCCAACTTGCCGTGCAACAAGCTTTCCGCGCCGACCAGTTCGATACCGTCGATCTGCACTGTGGTCTCAAAGTCGAAGTGCTTGCCTTCCGGGAAAACCGGCGCCAGATCTTCCGGCCTCACGCCGAGCGTAAAATTGCCCTGCGGCGATACATGAGCGGCGAGGGACCAGCTGGCGGCTGCCGACATGCTCGGCAGCAAGTTCATCGAGGGCGAGCCGATGAAGGTTGCTACGAAGGTGGTTGTCGGCTTTTCGTAGAGTTCGATCGGCGTACCCACCTGTTCGATGCGGCCGGCATTGACGACGACGAGCCGGTCGGCAAGCGTCATCGCCTCCATTTGGTCGTGTGTTACGTAGACGCTCGTCGTGCCGAGCGCACGCTGCAGGCGCTTGATCTCGATGCGCATCTGGCCGCGAAGCTTTGCATCGAGGTTCGAGAGCGGTTCGTCGAACAGGAAGGCGGCTGGCTCACGCACGATTGCCCGGCCCATCGCGACGCGTTGCCGCTGGCCGCCGGAAAGCTGGCGCGGCTTGCGGTCGAGATACTGCTCGATCTCCAGCGTTTTTGCAGCAGAGGCAATGCGACGGTCGATTTCTGCTGCAGGCGTATTGCGGTTCTTGAGGCCGTAGGAAAGGTTTTGCCGCACCGTCATATGCGGATAGAGCGCATAGTTCTGGAAGACCATGGCAATGTCACGCTCGGCCGGCTCCACATCGTTGACCCTGCGCGAGCCGATCTGAATGTCGCCGCCGGTAATGCCTTCAAGGCCGGCTATCATGCGCAGCAGCGTGGACTTGCCGCAGCCCGAGGGGCCGACGAGCACGACGAACTCGCCATCCTTGATGTCGAGCGAAACGCCCTTGATCGCCTCCACCGTGCCATAGGACTTGCGGACGTTGTTGAGGGTGATCTCAGCCATTACTTTTCGGTCTCCACAAGGCCTTTGACGAACCAGCGCTGCATCAGCAGCACGACGAGAATGGGGGGGATGATCGCGAGGATCGCAGTCACCATGACATAGTTCCAAGGGGTCGATGCATCGGTGAAGTCCACCATGCGTCGAAGGCCGATGACGATCGTGTCCATCTTCGCATCATTGGTGACGAGCAGCGGCCAGAGATACTGGGTCCAGCCGTAGATGAAGAGGATGACGAAGAGTGCGGCAATATTCGTCGCCGAGAGCGGCAGCAGGATATCGCGCATGAAGCGGAAGGGGCCGGCATTGTCGATGCGCGCCGCTTCTACGAGTTCGCCGGGGATCGTCAGGAAGAATTGCCGGAAGAGGAAAGTCGCCGTGGCCGACGCCATGAGCGGCAGCGTTAGACCAGCGTAAGTGTCGATCAAGCCAAGATCGACGACGACCTTGTAGGTCGGCAGGATGCGCACTTCGACCGGCAGCATGAGCGTTATGAAGATCATCCAGAAGAACACCATCCGCAAGGGGAAGCGGAAGAAGACGATCGCAAAGGCGGAGAGGAAGGAAATGACGATCTTGCCGATGGCGATCGCAAGCGCGACCACGGTCGAGTTGAACAGCAGCCGCTCCAGACTGACGCCGACGACACGTTCCACGCCACCGCCCATCGCCTCGGCGTAGTTGTCGAGGAAGTGCCCTCCGGGAGCAAGCGACATTGGCGGCCGGATGATATCCGGGGAACTGTGGGTCGAGGCAATGAATGTATAATAGATGGGAAGTGCGACGATCAGGATGCCGATAATGAGCATCAAATGGCTGATCAGGCTTGAGATGGGACGGTTCTCGATCATGGGCGCCTCACGAGTAGTGCACCCGCTTCTCGACGAAGCGGAATTGGAAAGCAGTCAGCGCAATGACGATGATCATCAGAATCACGGATTGCGCGGCTGAACTGCCGAGGTCGAGATTGACGAAGCCGTCGTTGTAAACCTTATAGACCAAGGTCTCCGTGGCCTTGGCCGGCCCGCCGCCCGTGACGGCATGGATGATGCCGAAGGTGTCGAAGAAGGCGTAGACGGTGTTGACGACGAGAAGAAAGAAAGTCGTCGGCGCCAGTAACGGAAACACGATGGTCCAGAAGCGCTTGGCGCCGCGGGCGCCATCAATGGCCGCGGCCTCGATCAGCGACTTCGGGATCGCCTGCAGGCCGGCAACAAAGAACAGGAAGTTGTAACTGATCTGCTTCCAGGCGGCAGCGACGATGACCAGCATCATCGCCTGATTGCCGTTCAGCAGCGGATCCCACATGAAGCCGTTGCGACGCAGAATGTAGGCAAACGTTCCCATCGCGGGATTGAACATGAAGAGCCACAGCATACCGGCAATAGCCGGAGCGACCGCATAGGGCCAGATCAGCAATGCGCGATAGATGTTGCGTCCCCGCACAACGCGCTCGGCGGCAGTCGCAAGCAGGAGAGCTACGGCCATCGACAACAGTGCGGTCGCGACGCTGAAGATGACGGTGACTTTCAGCGAATGCACGTAATCCGGATTGGAAAGAATGGTACGGAAGTTGGCAAGACCGACGAAGCCGGACTTCAAGCCGAACGGATCCTCGCGCAAAACGGATTGATATAGCGCCTGGCTTGCCGGCCAGAAAAAGAAGAGAACGGTCAGGATGATCTGCGGCGCAAGCAGCAGATACGGCAAGACCTTGTTGGGAAAGACGACAGGCTGCATAGCGCTCCCTTCCGCAAAAGACGGTCCCGCACCACAGCGCGGCGCGGGACGATGGTTCGAAGGATCAGTTGCCTGTGGCGGCAGCGATGGCCGCATTCGCCTTTTGAACGCCCTCGGTCAGCGCAGCTTTCGCATCCTTCTGGCCGGCGAGCATGGCTTCGAATTGCTCGTTGAGAATGTCGCGGACCTGCGGCAGGTTGACGAGGCGGACGCCCTTGGAATTTTCCGTCGGAGCCTTGCCCATCATCTGCTTGATCGGCGTCTCGCGGCCAGGGTTCTTGTCATAGAAGCCCGACTTCTTGGTTGCCTCGTAAGCGGCCACCGTCACGGGCAGGTAGCCGGAGACCTCGTGCAGGCGCACCTGGACGTCCGTCTTGGAGAGGAAGTTGAAGAATTCGGCGACGCCCTTGTATTCCGCATCGCTCTTGCCTGCGAATACCCAAAGGCTTGCACCGCCGGGGATGGTGTTCTGCGGACCATGGCCTTCATAATAGGGCAACTGGCCGACGCCGTAGTGGATGCCGGACTTGACGATATCGCCGAGACCGCCGGAGGATTCAGTCAAGATCGCGCACTCGCCTGACGTGAAGAACTGCTTGGCCTCAGAGGTGCGGCCACCGTAGCGGAAGGTTCCGTCCTTGCTCAGGTCGGCGATCGCCTGAAAATGATCGACAAAAATGGGCGCATCGATCTTCAGTTGAACGTCAAGGCCGGCAAGGCCGTTTTCCTTCGTGCCGTAGGAAACATTGTTCCAGGCCGCAAAATTCTCCGTCTGGATCCAGGTCAGCCAGGTTGAGGTGAAGCCGCAGCTTGCAGCGCCGCTGGTCTTGATTTTCTTGGCGGCAGCAAAGACTTCCGGCCAGGTTGTCGGCGGCTTTTCGGCGTCGAGCCCTGCCTTGGCGAAGATGTCCTTATTATAGAACAGAACAGGGGACGAGGAATTGAAGGGGAAGGACAGCATCGTGCCGTCCGGCTTGGAATAATAAGACACGATGCCCGGCAGGTACTGGCTCTTGTCGAACTTGTAGCCGCCCTTCTGCAACACGTCCGCTACCGGCACGACGGCGCCTTCTGCACCCAGCATCACACCGCTTCCTGCATCGAACACCTGCAGAATGGCTGGTGCCTTTTTCGCGCGAAAGGCGGCGATGCCGGCGTTCAGCGTTTCGCCATAAGTGCCCTTGAAGACGGGAACGACCTTATAGTCGCTCTGACTCTGATTGAATTCCTTGGCGAGTTGTTCGACGACCTCGTTGTTGGCGCCGGTCATCGCATGCCACCATGCAAGCTCCGTAGCCGCAAGGGCGCCGGATGCGTGACAAAGCAAAAGCGCAGATGTGGCAGCAAGGGTCCGATTGAAGCGTGCCATGATGTTCCTCCGACTTTAAAACGATATTCGCTTGCGCTCATCCTCCCCAGATCGAGCGCACGGGCTTTCGTCGCGAAAGCAAGCGAATTTAAAACGAACTTAAATGAATGCGCAAGAGAAAATGGAACATATGAACCGAATAGTTTCGAATGCGGAATTTATGTTCCATTTTATGAATTTGATTCAATGTTTATTCCATTGTCCTAAACAGCCCACGTCAAACCGAACAAATGCTGGTTTCGGCTCTCCCGCTGCTGATTTCTGTGGTCTTCTTTCGATGCATTGAATTTTCCAGGCAACTCGGGTTTGCCGCATCCATGTTCATCGATATATCTGTGTGGATATATCGATCCCTTTGCAACGGGCGACGATGCATCGGGAGAGAAGCTTGGAATGAAGGATTTTTTCGTCAGCAAGGAGCAGATTGTGGCCTTCGAACTCGTTGTTTCCCAGGGACGCATCGCCGATCGCAGTGGCGGCGCTATCCCCGGTGCAGCATTGACTGCGGCAGCCATTCGGGATGTCACGGGATTGACACCGGTCATTGTCGGGACGGCGTCGGCGCCGAAGATTGACGACTGGTCGTCCAGTCTTCCCAAGGCAAAGGAAACGTTGCAGGCGCTGCAGAGAACCGTTTCCGATATTCTCAATCGCGGCGACAGACCGCTGGTCGTTGCTAATACCTGCTCAGCGAGCCTGGCCACTCTTCCGATCGTTGCGAAACGAAATCCGAATGCGGTAATCCTGTGGATCGACGCCCACGGGGACTTCAATACGCCGCAGACGACGGAAAGCGGCTATCTCGGCGGCATGGTGCTTGCCGCGGCTTGCGGACGCTGGGATAGCGGCCTCGGGAGTGGCGTTGAGCCGACGAACGTGATGGTCGTCGGGGCTCGGGACATCGATCCCGCGGAGGAAGAGTTGCTGCGACAGTCGGGTGTACGGGTAGTTCCGCCGGCAGACGTCAGTCCGCAGAAGATCCTGCCGATGATCGGCGATGCCTCGGTTTGGATCCACGTCGACTGGGATGTGCTGGAGCCGGGCTACGTGCCGGCAGCCTATGCGATAGGCGGCGGCCTTACCCCCGATACGCTGCGTGCCATTTTCGAGCTTGTTCCAAACCATCAGATTGCGGGAATAGAACTCGCCGAATTCGAGTCTTCGGGCGATCCCGTCAAGGACGCGGCATCGCTGGATCATCTCATTCATGCGGTCTTACCGCTATTGCCGGCCAAATAGAGCGACATTAGACCTCGTCGCTTTGGATTGTCCGCGAACTCAACCGAACCGGTCGGTCATTGCCCCGCAATCGACGAAGCAAGGCATACGGTTTCTTTCGCACGATGGCTGTGGTTCCTTCGTTCGAATGTTGCCACGACTTGGTGGTGAGGCGCCTATTTGCCGTATAGCTGGGGCCAGTCTCTGGCGCGCAAGGCGGCCTCGATCTTGCCGCGTTGATCGATTTTCACATAGAGCAACTCGACATTTGAGTGGTCGCGTATGACCAAATGCCTGTTGATGATGCCGACCGCTTTCACCTGGGCGCGGGCAAAACGGTGGCGCTTGCCGCCCTTGTGCACCAGGAGTTCCGAGCTTGAAATAGTGATGATAGGCTCGTCGTGGATGATCAACACGCCGCTCAGGACACCAAGGACGGCACCGATCGCAGCGACACCCCATCTGGTCAGCATCTGCTCGCCCGTGATCAGCAGTTTGAGAGGGCCGTCCCACGGAACCCAAGGCAAATTCGCGAGCGCCCAAACGGCGCTCTTCGGCAATAAGAACAGCAGAATTGCGCCAGCAACAGCCGCTACCATGATCACGACGATCTGGTCGATCTGTTTCATCTCTATTACGATTGGCTCGTCGCCTAATGCCGCCGGATGCAAAATCTCATTGCCTTCTGAAGTCTGGATGTCGTGATATCGATCGGCTCAAGGTTCAAGGTATTCCTGCGCATGGACGACGAGGGATTTATTGTGGCCAGACACGCCGGCGCAACGGCGTGAGAGTTCGTCGAAGAAAGCGGCGGGTTGCAGAATTTCCTCGGGCGTGAATACTCCCGAGCGGCCATCGAATCCAACTGCGAAAAAGGGAAGGGTGAGCGCGAGAGGAATGCTGGTCGCCCCACCCATCGTCCCGGAGGGCAGGGTGCGAAGATGGGCGCTGGTAATGATCTTCCGCCCGTCGCGAATGCCCTTTGCCCAGGCGAACAACTGCGGCCGGAACGGCATAGGCGCAACCAAGGTCGGTTTTGGGGGCGTGGAGTCTTCTTCAAGATATCTGGCCGCCCGCTCGATCGATAGAATGCCGGTATCAACGAGCGTCGCCAGCGACTTCAATTCCTTAAAATCCTCATCCTTGCCAATCATTACATTGGCGCAGGATCCGAGTTCCGGGAATATTCGGGGCAAGGTTACCGCCTCCGGGTGGCCGACGGTCCAGGCGCTCATCGCGCCGAGCCCGGGATAGCGGATATCCCGGCGTTGAAGCGGCGACACATCTCGGAGCTTACCGTCTTGCAGTTGGCGGATTTTGCCCGTCAACTGCTGCAGCCAATGGACGTTGGCAGCATTCAGCGTATCGCACGATCCCGAGTGGCGCTCTGGTTCGGGATGAGTTTGCTCGTCAACATCGATCGACCAGCCGGTCAGAATCTCGTCAACCTGTTCGAGCGAAGACGTTGTGGTCATTGCCAAGAGATTTGTGATGCCCGGGCTGGCGCCGATACCCATGATCGCGGTGATGCCACTTGCTCTCGCCGCGGCATTGAGATTGAGCATCTCGAGCGTCGGTTCCCAATCATCGCAGATGTCGGCGTAATTCTTGCCCGCGGCGATGGCTGCTTTCAGGATGGGCAAACCGAACCTGTAAAACGGCCCCACCGTGTTGAGAACGACATCGTGCGCCGTCATCAGTTCGCGCAAGGCGCTGAGGTCGGTGACGTCACAGTAGGCCGCCTCGGCCCTTGCTCCTATTGTCTGGCTGATCGCCAGCGCCGCGCCGTACTTCACATCGGCAACGGTGACCCTCTCCACAAAACTGTAGGAAGCGGCTTCGCTGGCGGCGATGCGCCCCATTTCACCGGCTCCACCCAATACAAGCACGCGCACGCAGATCTCCTTGAAGGTTTCACAGGGAAAATAACAACAGTTGTTATGTTGTCAATGTTTTTCCGTTGTGTCCCTGCCTGGCATTCGGCTATTCTGAACCCATGCCGAAGAAGAATCAGAAGCTCGATAGTTCCCGCAGCGGAAAGACGGATGCCTCCGAAGGGAGGCGCGAGGAAGTCGCGCGGGCGACACTTGCGGTCATCGCTCGCGATGGCCTCGATCGCGCGTCCATGAGGGGGATCGCACAGGAGATCGGTTGCTCGACGGGGGTCCTGACCCACTATTTTCGCGACAAGGACGCCATTCTGGATTTCGCCCTTCAGTCGATCATCAGCGCTGTCGAAGGTGCAGGTGAGGTTGCCGCCGGTGCGCTGACCCTCGATCAGTTCGCGGCCGAGATATCGAGTGCGCTTCCAGACAGCCTCGAAAGCAGGCAGATGTGGAAGGTCTGGATCAATTTTACCGCTGCTTCGCTTAGCCGAGCTGAACAACATCGCCGCCACCATCTTCTCTATGAAGGAATTCGAGATCATTGGTCGAAGCGATTCGCTGCGCTCGCGGAGGCGGGCGCTTTTTCCGGGCCGGTCGATGCGGATGAAGAGGCGGCATTGCTCTTTTGTCTCATCGACGGCATCGGCATTCAGGCGCTCATTTCTCCGCGAATATTCGTCACCGCCCGGCAGCGCGGATTGGTGCGAGCGCACCTCGCGCGGCTGCCCTGGGCGACACCCGTTTCTGCTGGGCAATGAGGTGATATTGCCTTGTTTTCGCCCGCCGGGTTGATCACAACGAGAATGCTCGCAAAGGGCGATTAACGGTTGGGATGAGACGTCATGATGAAGAGAATAGTGATTGCCACCACATTGATGTTGGCTACTGCCTACAGCGCCAGCGCGTCCAGCGATGACGCTTGGAAGGCATTGTTTGCAAAGGCAAACGGGACATGCATCGGTCAATCGCGCATGAATACACCGGAGGCCAGTGCGCCCGTCGTATTCGACGATTCCGTTGGGAAAATCGCCATCCTTCTCAAGGGATCTATCGGCAAGGGCAAATCAAAGGTTCAGAACGTCAATATGATCTGCCTCTACGACAAGAAGACGGGCAAAGCCTCGATCGAAGAGTTTCACTGGCTGGGCAAATAAAGCGGCCACGAGATCGTTGTTTGACATCCGCGCGAACTTCGCGGCTACCAGTTGACGATAGGACGGCGGGCTGGCGGTGTCGGTCGCCCGCCATCACCCAAGTTTTCTTCCCTGTGCGCTTCATCTTCTTATTTCCTCAGTCCAGCCGCTTGGGCTGTTTCCTTCGAGGCGGATCTTGATAGGCTCGCCTGTCATCCGTCGCGCGACGTGATGAGGGGTTCTGCACAAGCGAACCATCTGCGATTTTCTCCAAAGTGACGCCGGAGGCATTTGCGTGCCTTCCGACATGCCCCCCGCAGAAAGTGAAGGCAATGCTCTTTACAAAGAAGTTAAACGTTTTTATTTTGATATAAACGTTTAACACGATGCCTGCATCGCCGACAGGGAGGAGCCGTTGGCACCCATTCGCATTGATAATCTCCGCAAGGGCTTTGGTTCTCTGGAGGTGCTCAAGGGCATCGACCTTGACATAGCCGATGGGGAATTCGTCTGTTTCCTTGGCCCGTCGGGCTGCGGCAAGAGCACGCTGCTACGGTCGATCGCTGGTCTCGAAAAGCTGGATAGCGGCACCATCCGTCTCGGCGAGCGCGATATCACGCATGAGGCTTCGGCACGACGCGATATCGCCATGGTGTTCCAGAACTATGCGCTTTACCCGCATATGAACGTCCGCCGGAACCTGTCTTTCGGGCTGGCACTCAACGGAATGAAGCGCAGCGAAATCGACCGGCGCGTGGACAATGTCGCCGATATCCTGCGCATCAAGGAGCTGCTTAGCCGCAAGCCCCGTCAACTGTCGGGCGGTCAACGCCAGCGCGTCGCCATCGGTCGTGCCATCGTGCGTGAGCCGAAGCTCTTTCTGCTCGACGAGCCGCTGTCCAATCTCGATGCCGGTCTTCGCGTGACGATGCGCGTCGAGCTTGCCGCGCTACATGCCCGCCTCGGCACGACCATGATCTATGTGACGCATGATCAGGTCGAGGCGATGACCTTGTCGAACCGTGTCGTCGTTCTCGACAAGGGCAGGGTTAGCCAGTTCGGCACGCCGTTGGAGCTGTTCTACCAGCCCGCCAATCTCTTTGTTGCCGGCTTCATTGGTTCGCCGCGCATGAACTTCTTCGATGTTTCTGCGGCCGAGGGAGGCGGCGAGCGCATCAGCCTGTCCGGCGGTGGCTTGATGCGGACGGTGGTCTTCGAAGCCGATAGAGCCGCGGCGAGCTCAGCCGGCAAGGCGACGCTCGGCATTCGCCCCGACAAGATCGAGATCGTGCCTCCGGGCGAAGGCGATATCGCCGGAACAGTACGCTTGGTCGAGCGACTAGGCACGGAAAGCCATGTCCATATCAGCCTGGAAGACGGTCGCGCGATGACCGCGGTGGTGCGCGGTACGCATCCGGTCGCCAATGGTGAAACGGTCCATCTGCGGCTGCCGCCGCAGCATTGCTACCTGTTCGACGCCGAGGGCAATGCGGTGCGCCGCCGCCTTGATGCCGAGACGCAGGCTCTTGTCGATCACGAAAAGGGGAAGCGGGTCGCCTGACCCGAAATGGGAGTAGAGGAATGAAGAAGAGCACAAATATCTTTGTGGGTTCGCTGATCGCTTTGACGCTTGCCGGTGCCTCGGCAGCGCGGGCGGATCAGGTGCTGCGGTTCGCCACCTGGGATTCGGGAGAAAGCCTGGCGATCGAGCAGAAGGTCGCCAATAAATTCGAGGAGACGCATCCGGGCGTAAAGGTGCAGGTCGAGCCCTATGCCGATGGCTTCGATCAGAAACTGGCGGCGGCCTTCGGCGCCGGTAACCCACCCGACGTGATGTATATGTGGAACTTCCCGCAATACTACACATCGCTGATGCCTCTCGATGATCTGATTGCGCGCGATGCCGCACAGATCAAGCCGGACGATTTCCCCAAGGGATTGATGAATACCACCCGCGTCGGCGGCAAGACTTACGGCATGCCGGCCGGCTTTACGACGCAGGTCGTGTTCTACAACAAGGACATGTTCAAGGCTGCCAATGTCGAAGAGCCGAAGGATGGTTGGACCTGGGACGACCTTCGTGCCAGGGCCGCGAAATTTCGCGACAAGGACAAAAAGATCTATGGCTTTGCTGTCGATGCCAAGCCGGATCCTTATGATTTCGAGCAGTTCCTGTGGTCGAACGGCACCAAATACATTTCCGACGACGGCAAGACGATCGACGGCTACATGAACAGCGATGCCGCGGCCCAGGTGCTCGATATGTTCGCCGACATGGCGAAGAAGGAACAGGCAGTCACTCTGAACGTCGGCGACGACACCACCGGCCTCACGCTGTTCAAGGGCGGCAAGATTGCCATGTTCCAGAGCGCGATGTGGTCCAAGGCTGGCATCGATTCCGCCGGTTTCAACTATGGCGTGGCGCCTCTGCCGAAGTTCGGCGACAAACCGGCCCATTCGGCGCTTGGCGTTTCGGCGATCTCGATCGCCAAGGATGCCGCCCATCCCGATCTCGCCTGGGAATTCGTAAAATTCTTCTCCTCGCCGGAAGCGGTTGCGATGCGCACGAACGATCTTCCGGTGCGCAGTAGCGTTGCCGAAGCCAAGGGCATGACGAAGGATGTGGTCTACAAGCCGTTCTTCGACATTCTCGCGACCTCCGACAAGGAGACGCATGCGTTCCTCAAGAATGCGAACTGGGGCAAGGTGCAGGACAATCTTGCCCGTGCCATCGAAGGGACGATGATCGACCAGGGTAATGCCAAGCAGCATCTCGATGATGCCGTGAAGCGCTCACAGCGGTTCCTGAAGTAAGGCGGAAGCGGGAGATGAACGTGACACATAAAGACGCCACAACAGTCGCGGCAAAGAAAAGGCGATCGGCATTGCCGGACCACCTGCCGGCCTATCTGTTCATCTCCCCGTGGATTCTGGGATTTCTGTTCTTCACGCTCGGTCCGCTCTTGTTCTCGTTGACCATGAGCTTCTATGATTGGCCCGTGGTCGGCGCGCGTACCTTCGTCGGCCTCAAGAACTATCGCACCATGCTCTTCGACGACCCTCAGTTCTGGGACAGTCTGTGGATCACCGTAAAGTTCGCCGCGATCTATGTGCCGTTCAACATCGGCATGTCCTTCCTGATCGCACTGTTGCTGCATCATGCAACGGTATGGAGCGGCTTCTTCAGAACCGCTTTCTATCTGCCGAGCGTCATCTCCGGTGTCGCGCTGGTGACGATCTGGAGCTGGATCTATAGCCGGCAATATGGCCTTTTGAACTTCATGCTGTCTTTGGTGGGCATCGACGGACCGAACTGGCTTGGCGATCCGGGTCTGGCGATCATTGCTATTCTAATCGCCAGCCTTTGGGGCTTCGGCGGCACAATGCTAATCCTGCTGACGGGTCTGAAGGCGATCCCCAAGGAGCTTTACGAAGCGGCGACGGTCTCGGGCATTCCCGGCTGGGCGCAGATGCTGTTCATTACCCTGCCGATGCTCGGGCCCATGTTGCTGTTCACCTTCATCACCTCGATCATCGCCGCCTTCCAGCAACTGACAATTGCTTTGCTGCTGACCAAGGGCGGCCCGCTGGGCTCCACCTATTTCTTTGCCATGTATATCTATGACAACGCCTTCAAATATTTCGACATGGGTTACGCAGCCGCCGGATCATGGGTGATGTTCCTCATCGTGCTGGCGCTTAGCCTTCTGGTCATGCGCTGGTCGGCGGCATGGGTCTACTACGAGGGCGAGGTTCGCGAAAAGGGAGGGGAGAACCATGCGTAAGACGCTGCTCTACTCTGCGCTGATCCTGCTATCGGCTCTCTTCATCGCACCGTTTTTCTGGACCTTGATGACGGCCATCAAGAGTGAGGCCGATCTCTACCAGTTTCCACCGGTCTTCTGGCCCTCGGAATGGCATTGGGAAAACTTTACCGTTGCCTGGAACAAGCAGCCTTTTGGTACCTATTTCCAGAATTCGCTTGTTGTCGTCGTGCTTTCGACCATCGGCCAGCTTATTTCCAGTTCTCTTGTCGCCTTTGGCTTCGCGCGCTTCAAATTTCCGGGTCGGGATTCGCTGTTCATCCTGCTGCTGGCAACCATGATGATCCCCTGGGATGTGAAGATGATACCGCTCTATATGGAGTTCAACCTGCTCGGTTGGATCAATACGCTGAAGCCGCTGATCGTGCCGGCTTATTTTGCCGATGCCTTTTTCGTCTTCCTGCTGCGCCAATATATCATGACCGTACCGATTGAAATCGATGAAGCGGCGCGCATGGATGGTGCCAATTCCTTCGATATCTACTGGCGCATTCATCTGCCCTTGATGATGCCGGCGCTGGTTCTTGTGGGTACGTTCCACTTCATGAATGCCTGGAACGATTATCTCGGGCCGCTGATCTTCCTCAATGATCAGTCGAAATACACGCTGACACTCGGCCTCTCGATGTTCAAAGGCTTGCATGAGGTGGACGTAACTTCGATTGCCGCGATTACCGTGGTGCTCTGCCTGCCGCCGCTGGTGCTCTTCTTTCTGGCGCAGCGTTACATCATGGATGGGGCTGTCGGGTCGTCGGTCAAGGGATAATCATGCTCTTCGATATCGCACATATCCCCTTCAGCCGTCGAGGACGCTTTCTGACCCTGTCGATGATGGCGGTTCCCGGCGGCAACGGCGAACAGGCGCTTTATCTGCGTTTTGTCGCCGGCGGCGACGAGCGGCCCTCTCTCGGGCGGCTGTGCCGCATGGATTTCCTGGACGCATCGGGCAATGTGACGAAACCTGCTTTCGAACTGGCTCCGGAGCGGTTAGTTGCCCGCGGTAATGGTTCCGAGGTCGAGTTTGTCATAGGCCATGGCGAGCAACTGCATATTCGCGGGGCTGGCTGCGGCGTGCGCTTTCATCTCGAAGGGTCTCGTTATGACTATGTCTATCGCACGCCCAAAGGCGAGCCCTGTCTCGTAGCGGCCGTCGAGAACGTGAAATTCATCCCGCGCGCAGATCTCGGCGCGCTCGATGTAACGGGCTCCTGGCAGCGCGATCATTCGGAAAGGGTCAGTTTCACCTTTTCCGGAGAGACGGCATTCGAAGGCAGTGTCGATTTCTTCCGGACAGTGCCGCCGGAAGAACGACCCGGCACGTTCGATGAGGCTTCTGCAGGTGCCCAGACGGATTTTGCGGCATGGCATCGGCGCATGCCTGCGGGGATCCTAGGTCAGGAGGAGGCGCATCGCCTTGCAAGCTACCTGCTCTGGGCAAATACGGTCCCTGCCGGCGGTGCGCTTACCCGCCCGGCGATCTATATGTCGAAGAACCATATGATCAACGTCTGGAGCTGGGACAATGCCTTTTCGGCGCTCGGCGTCGTCGGCGTCGATCCCGCTCTCGCCTTCGACCAGTTTGCCGTCATCTTCGATCATCAGGACGCCTCGGGTCTATTGCCTGATTACGTCAACGATCGGGACGTGCTCTTTGCCTTTACCAAGCCGCCCGTGCATGGCTGGGCAGTCGCGTTGATCGAGGCGATGCAGCCGGGCTTCTTGACGGCGGAGCGCAAGGCCTATCTGAAGAACGCGATCGGGCGTCAGGTGGATTACTGGTTACGCTATGCGCGCTCCAGTGATGACGTGTTGCCGTGTTACTTCCATGGCAATGATAGCGGCTGGGATAACTCCACCTTCTTCGCAGAAGGTGGTCCGGTGATGACACCGGACTTGCCGGTTTTCCTGATCCTTGCCTGCGATGTGCTCGCAACGCTGCTGGAAGACGATCAACAGCGACAGCAGGAATGGCGTGCCAAGGCGGAAAGGCTGCAAGCGTTGTTGTTCCGGGATCTCTGGACCGGCGAAACTTTCCGTGCGCGTCTGACGGATGATCCGGGGAGGGAACTTCCCGATCAGAACCTCATCCAGTTTATGCCGTTGCTTCTGGGTGAACGATTGCCGAGAGATATGGCGCAGAAGCTCGTGGCAAGGCTCGTCGACGGCGGTTTCATCACTGAATGGGGGCCGGCGACCGAAAGTCCGATGAGCCCGCTCTATGAAGATGACGGCTATTGGCGCGGGCCGATTTGGGCGCCGACCACGATGCTGCTCTGGGACGGGCTGCAAAAACAAGGAGAGCTGGAACTATCGCGTAGTATCTCGGAAAAGTTCTGTTCAGTTGCGCTGAGAAGCGGTATGGCCGAGAACTTCGCGGCCGTGTCGGGGATGGGATTGCGCGACCGGGCGTTCGCCTGGACGTCGGCGGTCTATATTCTTCTGGCCGCCTCCCTGAGTAAGATGAAGTCGTAGCGAGCCGGACCGGATGCAGAGACCGACGATCAAGACCATCGCGCAGGAAACCGGCCTTTCGATCGCCACGGTATCGAAGGCGTTGAAGAGTTCGCCGCAGGTGCGGCC